>CACZPB010000224.1 GCA_902782905.1 uncultured bacterium | reverse complement strand
GTTTTTAATTATAGCGGCTGCAGATTATGGTGTTACAAAGTGGAAATTTTTGAAAGATCAAAAAATGTCTTTCAAGGAAATAAAGGATGAGTATAAAAACTCAGAAGGTGATCCTCATGTGAAGGCAGCGCTTCGGCAAAGACGTATGCAAATGTTGCAGCAAGGGGCTATGGATTCAGTTCCTGATGCAGATTTTGTTGTGCGCAATCCGACCCACGTTGCGTGTGCTCTTAAGTATGATGCTGAAACAATGCAATCACCTACACTCACAGCTAAGGGTACAGAGTTAATTGCAAAAAAAATTATAAAAATAGCGCAGGAACACAATGTTCCGATTATCGATAATCCTCCTGTTGCACGTGCACTTTTTAGGATGGTGGATTTAAATCAGCAAATTCCTCCTGAATTATATAAAGCTGTTGCTGAAATCTTATTATTTGTTTACGGATTAAAGAATAAACAAAATTAGTATATATAGTGTAGTTTAAAATCTTGAAAAATAATATAAAACACTGTATGATAAAATAAGGTTAGCTTGTAAGAAAAGAATGGATACGAAGAGTTTAATCAATCAATACGTTAGTATTGTACAGAAAATTGCGAGAGTTGAACACAGGCGTATGCCTAACCACATGATTGAGTATGAAGAGTTGGTTAGTATAGGCATAATTGCTGTGCAACAATTGATTAAGGATAAAACAGAAGAACAGCTTGCAAGATACAATGATGCTTATATTGGAACTGCTGTAAAGTGGGCAATAAGAAACGAATTAAGACACAGGTATAAATGGTATACTCTAAAACATAAATCAGAAGAAGGAGATTCTGACGGGTATGTGTCGGATGCTTCTGCCGGAGCTGAAAGCTCAGAAGAAGGTGATATGGGATTTTCAATATCGCCGACAAAAGTTAGAGAAGCTGTTTATGAAACAATTTTATCTATTGACGGGTTGGCTGCTGCTGCGACAGATAATGCGTCACCATTTGATTTTATAAAAGATACATCTGCAATGCCTGATGAGCAGGCTGAAATTGTTGAGATGAGTAAACTAATAAAACAAGCTATCGCTAAGTTACCCCAAAAAGAGAGAACCGTTGTTGAGTATCGTTTTTACAGGAACATGCAAGCTAAAGATATTGCTAATATGATTGGTCTTTCCCCGTCAAGAATTACAAGAATTATACAATTTTCCCTAAACCAAATCAGAGAATATTTGAAATCCAGAGGCAGAGAAGATTATTAATCAATCTTATTTAGTCAGGAATGATTGATATTGTTGGTTCATTCTTGAGATAATCATATCCATAGATTGGAATTTAGCTTCCAACCTAGCTTTATATGCTTCAACTGATTTGCTTGTTTTCTTAATTTTTTCATTCAAGTTGCTGATTTTCTTATCATAGCTTGCCGTTGCAGTATCAAAGTATCCTGTAACGCCTTTGAGTGCATTTTCTACTAAGTCTTCAACTTTTGTAAATATGCCGGTATTGTTGTCCGAACCGATAAGAAGTGCTTTCATAGCACTTTGGTCAGAACGGTAAGCAGAGATGAATTTATCCTTATCAAATGAAAGGTTGACGATAGCAGCATTAGAGGTAGAAATGTTGCTTGCTGAAGCTTGTGATACGCCGATGCCGATAGAATCCAGATTCTTGAATATGGTAGCTCCAGCATCAGAACTTGTCATAAGACTTCTCAGTTGATTTCTAATCATCTTCAAAGTTGATTCTTTTTGTAGCGTTCCGCCTTTAGCGATTGCGTTATCTACATTTTCCATTAATTCGTTATAAGAATCTACAATGTCTGATACGGCATTTGCAAGAGTCTCTGTATCTCTTTCAACGGTCAGTTTAGTTGTTGTGCCTTCTGATATACCTTTCAAGTTGATTGTAACTCCTTGAATTCTGGAAACATCGCTTCCGATTGTGTTAGAAGTTGAAGTATAGCTTGTTCCGTTTATTGAGAACTTGGCATTTTCACCGAGTTTTTGAGCGTCTGTATTCATGCTTGTTGAATTCAGTACATTTCCGCTCCATTCAGATTTAGTGTATCCCATGATGTCAGTAAAGTTTGTTGCTTTGTATTCTGGGTGAGCTGCAAGGTATTCTTCGTCCGTTGTACCTGCTTCAATGTTGATGAATGAAGCTCCTGTGGTACGAGATTCGATAACGAGTTCGCCTTTGAGATTATCCCAGTATGCAGTTGCGTTTGATTTTTCGCTTGAGTTAATTTGAGATACGATATCTTGAAGTGTTGTATTTGAATCAATTGTAATAACTGCATCACCGACTGTAAATACACCTTCTGTAACTGTTCCGCGTCTGAACAAGCCTTCATTGGTTACTGTAGATTGATTGTTAACGCAATAGAGTTCACGAACGGATTGAACGACTCCGCTTTCGGTTTTAGCTATACCCGTAATAGCAGAGAAGTTAGATGTATCTGTAGTTGAGCCGACTTCAAGGTTGCCTTCAGACGTTGCAAACATCGTTAAGTAACCTTCATAAAGTCCGCCGTTGTCATCTACTTTAAAATCAACTCCGACTGCGTTCAATTTATCTCTAAAGGTTTGGAACGTATCATCTTCTTCAATTTTTACTACGGATTTTTTACCGTTGTTATAGACAGTCAGTGAACCTGCCGAGATATTTAGCAAGCTTAATTTTGTATCCAAATCTGCACTATTTGAAACGGAAGCGGTTCTTGTTTCGCTGATGCTCTTTGTATAATCAACGGTAATTGAGCTTGCCATGTAGCCGCCGAGGTCATTTTCGCCTTCACAGAAGTTCAATTGGCCGACGACAGCTGATGTCGAATTGGTTGTGTTGATGCTCAAAGTATCATAGCCGCTTTGGAGCATAATCTTTCCGTCAGAAATTGTTGCTTCGACACCGAGTGCGCGGAATTTTTCTAATAATGAGCCTACTGTTTCATCTTCAGCAACTTTAATTTTTGATTCAACGCCGTTAACTTGTACTGCGATGTCTTTTTCTACATAATTTCCGTCGCTGTATTCGTTAGCAAATAGTTTATTACCAAGTGCGTCTGTTATATCAGTAAGTTTAGTTGCTTCTGTTGCGTTTGGTGTGTGAGTTTCATAGCTTACTGTTTTCTTGTCGCTTGCGTAAGACTTGGTTTCTCCGATATCGCCTGTAAATAGTGTTGAAACAACATTAGAAGCGTTAGTTGTGCTTGGAGAGGTTGCTATATAAGAATCACCTTGACCAACAATATTTAATACAGCTTTATTTCCTGTTGTAACGAGTGATGTTTCGATACCGAAGGATTTCAGTGTATCAGAAAGTGAGCCGATTGTTTCGTCTGAGGATATCATCGCTGTGTACTTAACGCCGTTTACAAATATGTTGTATTCACCTGTTGTAACTCCGAGTTCATCAACGATTCGGGTATTTCTATCAGCGGCAATCGTTTGGTTTTCTTTTGTTACGACATTAAGTGCGCTGCCTTCATAAGTATTTGTAGCTTTCCATTTGTTGAGTTCGATACCTAAGAGGGATAGGGCATTAGAAGGATCATTGGATGCTTCTTGGAGTTTGCTGTCGCCTTGGTTTTTGATAATAAGTTGACCGTTTTCGTTTATAACCGATTCAAATCCAAACAGAGCAAGTTCATCAATCAAAGTTCCTACTGTATCTTCTGCCGTAAGTGAGATTGTAGATTGAACTCCGTTTTGGATAACGGAGATATTGCCTTCTCTGTATTCACCTTGTTCTATGTCTGCAAGTTTTGTATTGCGAGTGATTGCGACTTCTTCGTCAACGGGTTTCGCTATACCGTTTGAGGTGTAAACGTTTTCAAAGTTCCATTGTTCAAACAGTGCAGAGACAACAGATGAGTTTTTACCTACTGTATCGGCGGTTGCAAGATAAGTATTGTTGTATCCGCTCATACCCATAACGCCGTTTTCTGATATATCAGCAATCAATCCGTGAGAAGCGAGCTGCATCATAAAGTCGTTAACGGTTGTTTCGGTAGTAATAGTTTCTTCGTTTCTTACGCCGTTTTCGTAGATATAGTAAACACCGTCTGTTACGCCGAGGTTATTTCCGTCTGTATCTTGAAGATCAACAAGTCTTGTATTTCTTAAAAGTTTTGAATTTGATGTTTGTGTATAGGTTAAGTTATCGCTTGTTGAGTCGTATCTTTCAGACCAGTTTGTAGCAGCGCCGATTTTTGATAAGAAGTCGGTTGCGCTAGCTGAAGCTATGCCGTCTGTTGTTAAGTAAGAGTTGTTGTCTCCTTCAAAGTATATTCTGCCTTCAGAGTCTACATTCATGTTAATTCCGTAGTTAGCGAGTTTTGCTTGAAGGGTTTGGAGCGAATCGTTGTTATCGAGATACATTGTGGAGCGTGTTCCGTCTTTGTAGACGTACATGTTACCGCTCTTTATGTTCAGACTTGCGCCGTTAGAGTTTGTAAGCTCCGATATTTTTCTTGTCATATCGACATTGTCTGTAATGACTTCTGTGTCGCCGAGATGCGTGCTGAGTTGTGTAATTTCGCCTCTTGTCCAATCTGTAAGCCCGAATACATCAATGATATTTGAGCCACCTGTGATTGATTCGAGGTAAGAATTTCCGACGCCTGTAACTGACAATCTGCCGTTAGAGTCGATGTTTGTAGTAAATCCGTATTGAGCAAGCATGTTTCTGAAGTCTCCGACGTTAGAGATTTCTGCGAGGTTCACATTAACTGTGTATTCGACGCCTTGTTGAACGATTTTGATGTTTCCGTTTTGGGAGACACCTAGCTCTGCGAGTGAAGTAGCGTCTGTCATGTTAACGATTGTTTTTTGGACAAGGTTTGTCGAGACGTTATAAGTGTTGTCGACTCCGTAATTCTTAGTATAAGCGCCCATCAGGAAGTTACCCAGTGCTCCTGAGATATCGAAGTCAGAGAGGTTAGTTGCTTCCATAGCGAACCTGCCCACAGAATCAACAGAAGCTGTAATACCGTATTCAGCGAGCTTGTTCATAACATCATACAGAGACTGTGTTTTGTTGAAAGTAAGCGTTACGTGTTGATTTCCTGCATCTGAATTTGTTGTGAGTTCAAGTTTAACATTACCTGAGCCGTCAAAGTTTATGCCTGTGCCGTCAGCGAATTCGAGGTTTTCGAGTGTTGTTGTACCTGTAGCGGCTACAGTAACGGTGTGACCTAACGTGCTTGAAGTTGAGTTAACGGTGAGTGTTTCAGTATTTGTCTTCAGTCCGCTTGTTTTGAGTGAAGTTAAGATATTTGAACCGCCTGAAACATTTTGGAGATATACGTTTCCGACACCTATAATGTTAACTTTTCCGTCAGAATCGACAGATCCTGCAAGTCCGTAAGCTGAAATTTGATTAAAGAAGTTATCGAGTGTTTTTGAAGCATCTACGGATATTGTAGTCCACTGTCCGTTTGTTTGGTGAACAGCGAGCTTTCCGTTTCCGTTGTTAAATCCTGTTATAGAAGACAGTTTTGTGTCTCCTGTAAGTTTGAGGTCGTTTTTAACGACGCTCAAATCTCTTGAGTCTGAATTTACCCATGTTGCTTCAAGTTCTGAGTGCCAAGAATTTCCGCTTCCTGCTTTGAACTTGAATGCGTCTTTGATATTTTGACTCATATCTTTTATGTAGCATCCGCTTGCAGCAGCGAGGTAGAGCTTGCCGTCGTTTACACCGCCTGAGATACCGTATCCTGCAAGCGAAGTTAGCATATCATCGACTGTTTTGTCTGCTGTTACGGTAACGACGTGTTCTGTGCCGTTTGTAACGACTGTAATCAAACCTGTGCCGCTAAAGTTGAGCTTAGATAGGAGCGTGTCTGTTCCTAAATCTGTAACGACGTCGCGGTGTTGTTCTGCGGATGTTGTATTTTCTTTAATTGTCTGAGTAGTTGAAGTCCAAGTTTTACCGCTTCCTGCTTGAACGTTCAATAGGCTAGCAACATTATTTGAGAAACCTGTAATATATCCGTCGTTAGTACCTGTTAACGTCAATTGACCGTTTGCATTTACCCCACCTGAAATTCCGAGACCGCCGAGAGTAGAGATTAAGTCATCGACTGTGTCTGTTTTTTCGATAGCTACTGTGTAAGCTTTTCCTGCATAATTCAGTTCAATTGAGCCTGCGGAAGCGAGACCTAACTCAGCGAATGTCGAAGTTGTGTTCATAGTAGTTGTGACACTGTGGTGCTGAGTTGTTGAAGCCGAAGTCGAACCGACGGTTGTGGTTGCGGTAGACGAAGTCCAAGTCTTACCTGAGCCTGCTTGAACGTTCAATAGCGTAGACAGGTTGTTGGAGATTGAAGTTATATATCCGTCATCCGTACCTGTGAGGACGAGCTTTCCGTCTGAAGTAACAAGACCTGAAACGCCGAGACCTCCTATTGTAGCGACCAAATCACCTACTGTATCGTTTGTTTTGACAGTTACTGTATAATCTCTGCCTGCGTAGTTTATACCGATTGTTCCGGCGGCAGCGAGACCGAGCTCAGCGAATGTTGAAGTTGTGTTCATAGTAGTTGTGACACTATGATGCTGAGTAGTTGAAGCCGAGGTTGAGCCGACGGTTGTTGTTGCGGTAGAAGAAGTCCAAGTTTTACCGCTTCCTGCTTGAACGTTCAATAATGTAGCGACATTATTGGAGAACGCTGTAATATATCCGTCGTTAGTACCCGTGAGGGTCAACTTGCCGTCAGCGGAAACCGCACCTGAGATTCCGAGACCGCCGAGAGTAGAAATTAAGTCATCGACTGTGTCGGTTGTTTTGATAGAGACTGTGTAAGCTTTTCCTGCATAATTCAGTTCAATTGAGCCTGCGGAAGCGAGACCTAACTCAGCGAATGTTGAAGTTGTGTTCATAGTAGTTGTAACACTGTGATGCTGTGTTGTTGAAGCTGATGTTGAGCCGACAGTTGTGGTTGCGGTAGACGAAGTCCAAGTTTTACCGCTTCCTGCTTGAACGTTCAATAATGTAGCGACATTATTGGAGAATGCTGTAATATATCCGTCGTTAGTTCCTGTGAGGGTCAACTTGCCGTCAGTGGAAACCGCACCTGAGATTCCGAGACCGCCAAGAGTCGAGATTAAGTCATCGACTGTGTCGGTTGTTTCGATAGAGACTGTGTAAGCCTTACCTGCATAATTCAGCTCAATAGAGCCTGCGGAAGCTAAACCTAACTCAGCGAATGTTGAAGTTGTGTTCATCGTAGTTGTGACACTGTGGTGCTGTGTCGTTGAAGCCGAAGTTGAGCCGACAGTTGTAGTTTTTGTAGACGATGTCCAAGTTTTACCGGAGCCTGCGCTCATTTTGAGAGCGGTTTGGAGGTTGACTCCGATTGATTTTATATATCCGTCTTCTGTACCTGTGAGGGTCAATTTGCCGTCAGCAACCGCTCCTGCGATCCCGAAACCTGCAAGAGTTGAGATTAAGTCATCGACTGTGTCGGTTGTTTTGACAGTTACGGTATAGTCTTTGCCTGCATAGTTGAGCTGTATTGTATCATTTGCGGCAAGTCCGAGTTCAGAGAATTTTGAGCCTGTATTCAGATTTTCCGCTCTTGAGCCGACTTTTCGGTCACTTGTGTCGTTTGCGGTAGCCTGTCGTGTTGAGGTTATGTCGACCGTGACTGTTCCCGTGGTGTTAATCGTATGAGTTTGGCTCAAGTTTATTGTTGTTGTGCCTGTGGTGTTGACTGTTATCGTACCTGTCGAGTTTATGGTGTAGGTTCGGCTAACGTTAACTGTTGCAGTGCCTGTAGAGTCAACGGTAACTGTAGCGGTTGCTTCGATGGTTTCTGTTTTGTTGATAGTCAAGGTTTCAGTACCGGTAGAAGTAACCGTAAGTGTTTGAGTTGACGTAATTGTGTATGTTTTGAGTGTATTTATTGTGCCTGTTGTTGTGTGATTTAGTGTGTTAGAGTTTGAGTTAACGTTGTGAGTGATGGTTTCTGTTGTGTACCAAGTGCTGTTGTCATCAAAATTAAACAAATCAACATCCATACCATAGTGACCAATCATGTGCCAATTGCAGTTTTCGTTCGGTTTGAGAGTGATTTTTCCATCTGCTATGTAGCCTTCTATATCGTAAGCTGCGAGCTGCGTAAACATATCACCTATGGTTGAATTTGCTTGTAATGTTACATAACTCCAACCAGTTCCAATATTAGGTTCCAGTCCGATAGATATACCGTTAGGTTTTCCGAGCTCTGCAAAGGTTGTATCTGTGGTGACGGTTCTTGTTTGGCCGTTGTAGGTGTAACCGTCGCCGGTTTGGATATGGAGTGCGTTTTTGAGCTCGTCGGATACTCCGTCTACATAAGCGTTTTCAGAACCTAAGAGATAGATTCTGCCGTCACCTATGTTGGCTGTGATGCCGTATGTTTCTAGTTCTGCTGCCATAGCATCAAGCGTAGTGTTGATTCCGAAGGTCACATTCACAGTTGTGCCGTTTTGAACAACAGTCACAGACGGAGTATAGTTGCCGTTTGAGTGGTCTTGAGAACCTGTTTCTTCAGTTGTTGAAGCTTGTTTAGTTCCATAGATATTTCCGACATTTGTTGTGCCGGAGACGCTGCCGTATGCTGTGCTGTTTGTAATATTTGCTGCAAAAACACATCCGAATACTCCGCCGACACCACTTGGTCCGCTAACATCTCCGTATGCGACATTGTCATATGCATCTGCTCTGCGGCTGTTATTTAAACCACTGAAATATCCTGCGATACCTCCAACACGGCTTGTCGAACCTGTAACATCAGCTTTCGATACGTTATAGCTTAAATTTGTTGCGGCGTGATAATATGCATATCCTGCAATACCACCCACATTCAGGCTACCGCTCACAGTTCCGCCTGTTGCACAGTTTTGAATTGTAGCACCTGTATATGTACCGGTTATACCGCCCACACTAGTTGTTCCTGAGATATTTCCATTAACGTAGCAGTTAAGAATTTTACCTGTCGTAATATTAGATATACCGCCACAGTCTATAGAGGATTTTGTTATCACGGCGCCTTCTATACCTAGGTTTTGTACTGTACCGTTAGCAGTTATTGAATTAAACAACCCGCCATTACTTGATTTGAAGTTAGTGAGTACATGTCCGTTACCGTCTAGCGTGCCTGCAAAGTTTTCGATTTGGAAGTTTTCGAGCGAGCTCATGTCAATGTCATTAGCGAGTACAAATGTCTTTCCGGATAGGTTACCGCTCGCAGTTGCTTTGTTAGCAAGTGCTTGAAGTGCGGAGGTTGTTGATATCTTGTATGTTCCGCCGCTCACAAGTGATGTTGAGTCTGTGAGCTCGGTCAACGCTGATGTATCGATTTGGTTGATACTATTTAAGAATGTTGCGTCTTGATGCCTAATCAAGTCATCGAGAGTTGTAGAGCCGCTGATTGTTTGTTTTCCGATAGCTGCTGTTTGATAAGTAGCGCCTGACCCTGTCACAATATTCAAACTGTTTTTGAGCAAATCGCTCATGCCTGTGATGTAGCTGTTGCCGACAGAGTTTAGAGTGAGCTTGCCGTCAGAGGACACTGTGCCCTCAATATCATAAGCTGCGAGCGAGGTCAGCATATCGCCGAGCGTACCGCTCTGATTAACCGTCACAACATGCTCAGTACCTGATGAGTTTATGGTGATAGAGAGAGGTCTATAATCTGCGTATAAGAATGAATCGAAATCATTCGACAGAGGTATAGTCGGAGTTCCTATAATCTCTACTCTTACACTAATGTCATTTCTTGCGTCGTTAACGCTTGAGAAATTGCCAATTTGATATGCAAATCGTCCGTTAACATTACAACATGCAGTAGAGTCGTATATGTTTGCAGTGTAATAACCATCGTCTACGTTCCAGTTTCCCACAAGACCTCCGGCATATCCGTTTGGAGAAGTCACATCAGCGCATACAGTACAAGAATCTATGGATGCAGGATTTAAGAAAACAGATCCTGCAATACCTCCGGCGATGCCGCCATTGCTTGATATACTACCATATGCACTGCAACCATAAATAGCAGTTGTTCCATCACAAGAGCTACCTGTTATACCACCGACATAATTACCTTTTACAGTTCCAGAGAATGAGCATTTTCTTATTTGCATTCCAGCTGCTTCCCCTGCAATGCCGCCTGTACTGCTTGTACCGCTCACGTTTCCTGTAACATAACAATCAAAAATCGACTCACCATCGAAGTAGTTACAAATACCACCTGAATCTCCAGCATCATTGGAAATATTAACATTTTCAAGTCCCAAATTCTCGACTTTACCTTGATGATTTACATTGCCTACATAGCCAAACAACCCGCCATTACTTGATTTGAAATTAGTGAGGACGTGTCCGTTACCGTCTAGCGTGCCTGCAAAGTTTGCTATTTGGAAGTTTTCGAGCGAGCTCATATCGATGTCATTTGCCAGAACAAATGTCATTCCTTGAAGGTTTCCGCTTGCCGTTGCTTTGTTAGCAAGTGCTTGGAGTGCGCTTGTTGTTGATATTTTGTATGTTCCGCCGCTCACGAGTGATGTTGAATTAGTTAGCTCAGTCAAATCTGAGGTATTAATTGTATTTACTGTTTCTATAAACGATGCCGATTGACTCTTGAGAAGCTCATCTATGCTTGAACCTGCTGTCATAGCGGCAGTTGTGGTTGTTCTGGTTGTAGCACCATTAAGGTTAATATTCAGAGCTTCTCTAAGCTCACTATCCATTGATGAGATGTAGTTGCTTCCCGTTGGTGTCAGAGATATTTTGCCTGTTGTTGCGTCTATATTCAGCGCAATATCATAAGCTGCAAACATGCTCGCGAGCTCATCAACTGTTGTATTCTGATTTATTGTAATATTGTAGCTGCTAGCTCCGTCAGATGATGTAATGCCGATTGTGCGCGACTGTGCGTATGTTGTGCGGTCTGTTCCGCTATTAGAATTACTGCCGCTTGGCCCTGTGACACTTCCGTATCTGTAGTTAGTTAAAATAGTACCGCCTTGTTTATATCCGACGACACCGCCGACGGATTCGGTTCCGGTTGTATCAGCGTAGATGGTATTACTGCTAACCGATCCGGCAGACATATGTCCGACAGCACCGCCGACATATTTGTGAGCATTAATATCTCCGTAGGTTGTATTACTTGAGACTGTGCCTGATTCTAAATAACCAACGATGCCGCCTATTGATTCTGAATTTTGGGCGATATTAATTTGCATTTTTGATGTGTTATTATTTAAGGTACCTGAGAACTCGCCGGCGATGCCGCCTGTTGCCCACATGTAGTCATCACTCTCTATAGAGCCTGAGGTTCTGCAATATTGGATTGTACCGCCGCTTTGGTTACCCACAATACCGCCCCAGCTCTCGCAGTCACCGCTTGCGCTCATAGTTCCGGAGTAGCTGCAGTATGAGATGGTTGAGTTCGTTGATTCCCCTACAATACCGCCGATATCGTTTGTATCTTCAGCGCTTATATCACCTTTGACGTAGCAGTTTGTGATAGTGGTGTTAGAATATGCCCTGTTTACGAGCCCGCCTTGATATCTAATACCTACATCATTTCTTGTTACTGATGTCCCGAGATTTTTGATTGTAGCACCAGAGGCACGATTGAATAGTGCACTTGTTAGTCCTGATATAGTGTATCCGTTGCCGTCAAAAGTACCGCTAAACCACTTGGAATCATTATAAAACAGTGCGCAATCTGAATCTCCTTGTGCATTTGTATATGTACCGGCGTTTACACTTATGTTGCTTCCGAGAACAAATGTTACACCTGATAGGCTTACTAGGTTAGTATTATTATAATACTTCGCAGCATTGATAAGCCCCTGCGTGTTTGTAATCGCGTAGGTGCCTGAGGAGAAAACTGTCACGTTTGCTGCGTTCGTGAGCCCTGAAACTGATTGGTGAGTAACTTCTTGAACGAACCCTTCGTCAGTAGTACTCTTAATCAAATCACCCACGGTTGAGTTGCCGTTGATGGTAGTTGTTGTTACAGCTATAGTTGTTGCGAGTTTAAATTGATTAGAAGAGCCGGTTCCGGATATATACCAATAGCCTACAGAATCAAAATGCAGAGCTCCTGTATTAGTCACATATCCGCTAATATCATAAGCGGATAAAGATGCAAACACATCACCCAAAGTGCTTGATCTTAATACAGTTATTTGCTGGGATTCATTAGTATTGCTGTTTGTTATTGTTAAAGTCACGTTTGAGCTTAATATATGAGATAAATCAGTGGTTGTATCAACTACTTTTTTCGTGTTTAATGTTTTTACCGATATAGCATTATTTGTATCTATACTTTGTATTCCGAGCTCTTCTGCCAGTCCGCCGGAGATTATCCATTCGTTTGTATCTGAGATTTGGATTCTGCCATCATCAATAGTCGCCTCTATGCCGCATGAACCCAATTGTGACACTACTGTGTCAAGTGTGCTTGTCGCAGATATTGTTATCGTTTGGGCTGCGCCATTAGCATTTATCAGATGTAATAAACGAGCATTTTTGTTGTATTGATAAAGGCCGTTTACACCAGATAACGCTGCCCATTTTGTTGCATCCCAGTTATTAGCTCGCATTGTATTGTAGATGGTGTCGTTAGTTACACCGGTACCGCAATTGAATTCGTCTTGTTTATAGTTATTGCCCATTTGATAAGCAGTACCGATAGCAGAAACAGTCTGCGTGCTATAACAATCGCTGAGTACATAACCTGTATAAGAACTAGCTACTGACTTACCTTGAACCATTCCTATAAATGAACCTTGTTTGGTTGAGCCGTTGGAGCCTATTGTACCTGCATTAACACAATGGTCCATTCTTAGAAGTTGGCTTGAGGTTGGAGGTGTTGAATGCCAATCAAAATAAATGCCGATAATACCGCCTGATGAACCACTCGCTCCACCTATCGATCCGGAATTATAACAATTTGAAATGTGCGTTTCTTTATTTTTTTCGGGGACTAACATTCCGACAATGCCGCCAATATTACTAAATACACTAGAGTAATTAGTACTTAACCCAGCTGAATTGTAACAATTATCGATATCAGCGATTCCCATACCCAGTATCCCGCCAATATATGAATTTGCAAGCTGGGTTGTAGTTGTACTTTTTATCGTCATAGCAGAACTGCAGTTATTTATATATAATCTGCCTGAATTATTAAACCCTGCTATACCTCCTGCTACGATTGCATTTATGTCGGTGCTTGGATTAGAAGCCCTTGCTAAAATTGTGCCGCTTGTTGTAATATTGCTTATGGTTGCAGTACCATTTACTTGCCCGACAAGAGCCCCTACACGTGTACCTTCTGTTGAAATGGTAGCTAAAATACTTACACCGGTAAGGTTAACGTTTTTGATAGTTGCTCCGTTACCTACTACTCCGAATAACCCTGCGTATGTGACAGTATCGGTTGTAGTTGATGCGTTCACAGTCTGCTTTAAGCCTGAAATAGTGTATCCGCAGCCGTCAAATGTCCCTTTGAACTCATAACCACTATCTTTCCCGATACTTGTCCAGCTTGAGGTAAGAGTTATATCAGATTCTAATATGAAAGTTTTGCCTGACATGTTACTGCCGCTGTTTACAAGGTTTGCTAACTTTGTCAAACCTGCAACAGTATTAATTGCAAAAATAGAACCGTTACTAATATCAGATACAGTTGATGATGCACTAAGAGTTCCGTCAATCTTGTTGCCTTCTAGGCGTATCGCTTTGATTGTGTCAGCGCCGGTAGCTTCTGTTGTATAGCTAAAATTAACGGTTGAATACATGTTTATATCTGTCTCTGTATATGTTACACCAAGTGTTGAACTTACCGCAGCACCTTCTGTTGTAACATGGGTGTATGTGATACCGACTGTCGAAGTTGCAGCTATGCCAACAGTACCATATTCTGTGTATGTTATCTGCTGAGTCGATGTCGTTGAGCTGCCAACCATTTTAGTATAAGTAATAGGCGCAGTCGAAGTGACAGTACTGCCGACAGTTATTGTCTCAACTCTCGAAACTGTCGACAATCCGAGTGCATCTATAAGCGTACCTTCTGCCACAATACCGTCATTAGATGTAATCGTAATCACACCGTTTGAGATAGTACCGTTCATACCGATACTCTCCAAGCCCGCAAAGAACTCGTCTATAGTCATATTATTCGTGACAGTAAATGAGCCTACAGAATAAGAGTTGTCATAATCATTGTATTTATTCCCTGTTACTGTTTTTGAATTATTATTCGCCATCACGGCGTTCCAATCCGCAGTCGAGAGAACCTCGCTGAGTTTCGTCGTGCCGTCAGCATCAACAGTCACCGTACCCGTTGTACTCGTGAGTGCCGTAATCGTCGCTGTTGCTGATATAGTCTGAGTCGACGTTGTCGTAATCGTGTTAGTCTGAGTAACTGACAGAGTAATCGTATCATAAGTCGTAATCGTCTGTGTGCCTGTAGAATCTACAGTCAATGTCTGGGTTATATTAACAGTCACAGTACCTGTAACACCAACAGTCGCAGTGCCCGTTGAATTAACAGTCTGTGTCTGATTTATATTAATCGTCATTGTGCCGGTACCGTTAACAACTGTTGTCGTTACTCCGTGTACCGTCTGACTGTAATTGTATGTGCCTATACCTAAAGCATTAGCCAAATTGCCTGTTATATAATGCTCTGTATCAGACTGTAAAAGAATTACGCCGTCATTTATCGTACCTTGTATTCCGTATTCACCAATAGCACGGAAAAATTCGCCTATAGTCGTATCTTTAGTAATATTTCCGCTGATATTACTTTCTCCGGTTGATGAACGGTTGATTACATACGATTGATTAGAATTTATACCAATCTCAGAGAATTTGGTGTCCTCATTAGCTGCCCATGTCGTTGTATAACTGATTGCCTCAGACGAAGTCGCAGCTTTGCCGACAGTCGTCGTAACTTCTGTTGTAGTGTAGCTCGTTGTTATACCGAGTTGAGTTAGAACATCACCTGTTAAATATTTATACCCGTTAGCCGAGAATCCGACAACGCCATCTGAAATATCACCGTCAACACCATAAGCACTCAAATCAGCAAACAACTTGCCGAATGTTGTATTGTTATCAACTGTTACAGTGCCTAAAGTAGCGCCTTCCATATCGTGAATAGTAATAGTTTTATTAGCAGGAAGGTTAACAAAGCTTGAAATCTTATCGTCCTCAGTAGCTTTAACGTCAGCTGAGTAGCTCAATGACTTGGATGTAGTAGATTTACCAACCGTAGTGGTAACTGTTTCAGTCGTGTAGCTTGTTGTGATACCGAGTTGAGTCAAAACGTCGCCTGTCAGGTACTTATATCCGTTAGCCGAGAATCCGACAACACCATCAGAAATATCACCGTCAACACCATAAGCGCTCAAATCAGCAAACAACTTGCCGAAAGTTGTATTGTTGTCAATGCTTACAGTACCAAGTGTCCCGCCTTCCATATCGTGAATAGTAATAGTTTTATTAGCAGGAAGGTTAATAAAGCTTGAAATCTTATCGTCCTCAGTAGCCTTCACGTCAGCCGAGTAGCTCAATGACTTAGAGGTAGCTGCCATACCGACAGTAGTCGTCGTAGTTTCTTCCGTTGTATTGATATGCAATGCACTTAAAACTGCACCTGTAGCGTACTCACCGTTTGTCGGCTGCAACATAATTATGCCGTCATGAATCTCGCCGTCAATTCCGTACGCGCTCAAATCTCTGAATAATTTGTCGAATGTTGTCGAGTTATCAACCGTTACTGTACCAAGAACGTTATTTGACTTGTCATAAACAGTTATATTCTTGTTGCTCGGAAGTGTTATGAAATCTTTGATTAAGTCGCTCTCTGTTGCCTTAACATCATCAGTAAATGTAATCTTAACAGATGTTGTAATCGTGTCTCCAATCGTAACAGTACCGGAATTGCCTTGTGAGAAAGAAATTCCGAGGTTATCCATAATCGAACCCGCAGCATAATTGCCTTGACCCGAATACAAATCAATAATGCCTTCTGTTATAGAACCCGTGATTCCGTATTCTTCAAGAGCGTTAAACATATCCTGTATAGTAGACGATGTCGTAAGTGTTGAAATTGTTCCGATTGCGCTCTGGTTTTCGTCATATATAACAATGTTTTGACCGCTTCCGGTAATTGCGCCAATATCACCTAAAGTAGCTGTTGCACCCGCTGTCACAGTACCCGTATGTGTAACGCTTAGAGTCGACGAAACAGAAGTGTTTACTGTCGTTGTAACTGTTTGAGTAGCTAAGCCCAATTTCGTAGCTAAATCACCGTTTACGTATTTGCCCTCTGCTGAATCCAAAGCTATAACACCGTCAGAAATTGTTCCAAAAATGTTCTGACCTTTTAAGCTGTTTAATACATCGCCTAATGTGTTTTCGCCTGTTACATTGAATGTTGTTTGAGCTGCGCCAAGAGAGTTATAAACCGTTAATGAAGATGATGTTATACCTAAATCACTCAATTTAGTATTTGAATCAGCAAAAACAGTCTCCTCTGTCCAAACAGTGTTACCTGTAGCTTCAACTGAAGCCGTATGAGTGTAAGCTACCATTCCCAATGCTTCCGCAACAGAACCGGTAAGAGTTCCGCCGTCAACAGTAAGTCTTCCCGTTGTATCAATAGAAGCTTTGCCGCCTGCTTGATCCAATATGTCTATTAATTGATTGAGTGTTGTGTTTGCCCCAACTGATATTGCACTGCCATTAAACGCTAGATTGTATCCGCCTTGAACCTTATTTTGATTTCCGAGTGAAGAAATTATATTACCTAATGTAGTTTCACCCGTAACAGCCGCAGTTGTCGTAGTTGTCATCATTGAGCCTAAAACGTAAGAAGATTTGTTAACCGTTTCAAGCCCCATACCTGCTTCCAAGGCGTCATTTTCGATATAACCGTTTGTAATCTTCAATATGCCGTTTGTAAGCTCTGCCGACATTCCCTCCTGAGCATTAATAAATCCTAGCAAATCACGCATCGTTGTGCCTTCGCCAACAACTGTCGTCGCAGCAACCGTTCCGTCCGAATTATAAAGTTTAACGGTCTTATCAGCAGTAGACATCGAATTCTGTATGCCGTATAACTTCAACTGTGAATCTAAAGTAGCGTCAATTTGTACAGTCTCTTGTGCATACAAAGCATCAGATGTTTTATATTTCCCCGAAATCTTAGTTGTTAAATTGAGGGCAGAAGCCAAATCTGAAGTTCCGCCCGTTAAAGTAGCGTTTTCTATTTCTAATCTGTGTGTGTCAGGATCAAGCGATGCAGCAATACCTTTTGCAGACAAAGCATTAATCAAGCCGTCAATTGTAGTCGAGCCGGTTACATTGATTGTGCGAAGCTCATCTCTAACCTTGAATACAGCCGTCCCGTTTTGGGTTAAACCAATCTGAGAAAGGCTTGTAGTACCTTCAGCGTCAAATGTCGTTGTAACAGACTGTCTTAAAGCCTTTGACATTGCTCTTGTAGACTGAATCGAGGTTTGATTAAGTGAAATTTCAGGAGCTCCATACAAACATTCAAGTAGATTTGTACCGTGTTTGAACCTATTTTCTGTTTCAACAATAGCTCTATCATCAATAAGAGCATTAACGTCAGTATCCGAAAGAGTTCTGAATGAACCGCCGGTTATTGAAAGTACACCGCTTTCAGTGTCTAACTCAGAATAAATACCAAGATTTGCCAAATCAGACATCAAGTCGCCGATACTTTGACCTGAATAAATCTTTTCGTAAAACTTGTTTCCATCAGGCTTTGTAACTTCTAAATAGCCTTCAGTAACGCCTAAATCGTCAACAAGCTTTGTATCATAACCCGCAATTTCATGTACCGTAACAATCTCAGTTAAAGCATTACCTGTAACCATAGCGGCATAAGGTTCTTCCTCCAATCCTAAGACGTTTAAGATGTCGCAAGTGGAGGAAGCAATTCTTCCGCCTGCAATCTCAACCGTTCCGTCAGAGTTTATTGCAGCATATAATCCTGCATCTGTCATTGCGCCCAAAAGCGAACCGATAGTTGCACCTTCTGCCAGCTCAATAACCGTCTCAACTCCATCTGAGTTTACGATAGTAACACTGTCTCCCCCGTGTACGTTTTTACCTTCTCCAATTGAACTCAACGCCGTTCCGCTCGTCGCGGTGGTTGTAGTTGTAACTATAGTAGCGATAGATAAATCTTTTGTCTTTTGTGATTTTGAATATGTATCAATATCAAATCCTAAAGCATCAATAAAGCTTGAACCTAATGTTCCGGCTCTTTCTATAATTTGTGCATCCGATATTGAAAATACACCGGCTGCATCCAATGACGCATCAATATTGTTGTCTCTGAGAGCCTGCACAAAATCTCCCAATGTGTCATTTTCTTCAATTGTAAATGAGTATTCGTGGTCGTTAGCCTGTATTAGCAGTGTTCCTGTGCCGATACCAAGCTCTGAAAGCTTTGTATCATTATTTGCAGCTGAATATATTGTATCTACAACAAAAGTTCTCAAAAGGTTACTCAAATAACCTTCATTTACCCCAATTAAGTGTAGCTTGTCAACAATTCCCGTATTGTCATTATCAATAATGTCATTTCTTCCGACGCTGATACTAAATACACCGGAATCTTCATTATATGAAGCGTCTACTCCAATACCGGACAACTTGTCGATAAAAGTTCCTATAGTATCAAATTCTGATAGCGTTATACCTCTGTCTATTCCACCGACATTTACCCCTAATGTAGCGTTCTGATTTATATTTACTCCCAAAGAAGTTAGTAATGTATCTTTATCAGCCGTGACAGTTTGTTCATCTTCAAAAAGGTATGAAAAATCACTGTATGCAGCAGTAAGCGAAGCAAGTCTGTCAACAAGTATGTTATAAGTGGCTTCCTTAGCCTCTGTTGTAGCAGTAGCAGTAATAACTCCGGTATCAGACGATGTTGCTAAATTTTGCGCAAAAACATCCATAGAATCAATGCCAAATCTTGCATCAGTAACCTTTTCAAGCATTGTCCTAAAAGATGAAAAGAAACTTTTTATATTATTAACGGCATCTCTTGTAAGTTCGACAGCAGATTTTTCTTCTTGCATGGTCGTAACTTTTGCTCGCTTCAGTGCTACGAGCGAGTCAACCCATGAAGAAGTGTCTAATCCTGATGCCAGTCCGCTAAATGATATACTCATTATATTGTCCTGCTGTCTTACTACCGTTTGCAGCAACGCATATAGACTCTGTATTTGTTGGGGTAAATACTGTTCTTCGGATAAATCTTTTCCATTCAGCCTTGATATTTAAGGAAATATCTTAATGTCCTTGATAAATCCGGTTATTTTTGAGAATTATTACATCGCTACTTTATATAAAAAGTATAGCACATGTTATATTTTTTTTCAAGTGGGGGTAAATATTTATGTGGGTAAATATTTATGGGGGTAAATATTCATGAGTAAATTGTTTTTGTCCGGATAAAATACGACCTATAATATTTTTATCCTCTGTAAGCGACCAAAATTCCTCCCGGAAGTTCATAGATTTCATACTGAAATTCATCGTCCGCGTCTATTGCATCGATAAATGTTTGTACCTTCTCAGCGTGAGAAATTATATTATCGGCAACAATCAATGCCTTGTCAGTCAAATGCGGTTTTATAAGATGAAAATACTCTACATACTCTCTTTTGTTTGCATCTATAAACACAAAATCAAATTTTTTATCTTCTTCAAAATTTCTTATTATATCGCAGGCAGAGCCTTGAATCGGAGTTATAACATCGTCAATCCCGCAAATTTTAAAGTTTTCTATGGCAACAGACTGTCTTTTTTCGTAAAACTCAATTGTTGTCAAGTGTCCGCCTGTTTCTTTAAGGGCTTTCCCCAGCCAAATACCTGAATAACCGTTAGATGTTCCAATTTCCAGCGCATTTTGAATATTCATCATTTTAATAAAAGTATTCATTAAAATACCTGTTTTTCGAGGAATATTCCAAAATTGTTTTTGTGTCTTTTCAAGCTCTGCAAGAACGCTAGCAGAAGCCTCATCCATTATAATATCCATTGCTATTTAAATAATTTTACCTTATCTGCTACTACAACATCTTTTATCGGAATATTGACCGAATATGTCTTTACAAGCTGTCCTGCGTTTAAATCAATGAAGCTGTAATAATTGTTTTTTAAGTCCAAAACAATGCCCAAGTCCATACCGTCAACCTTTTTTAATCCCGAAGAAAAGCCGGTCGTTCCAAGCTCGATTTTCCCTATTGTGTTGTTTGTTTCAACATTAATCATTTGAATTTCATTGTTTTGAGCTCCGAGTACATACAGTATCTTACCGTGAAGAAGCATTGCAATCGGTTTATTTACTGTTGTAAATTCGTGAATAAGCCCAAATGTATCATAATCTATAATTGCTATTCTGCTTTTTGTTCGGCTTGCTACAAAAATTTTATTGTCAGCATAAGCTATTGCAGAAACATTTGGAAATTTTCCTATATCTTTGAGCAGATATCCGTTATTCAGTTCTATTGCCCAAAGCGCATTGTTTAGCTTATCTACATAGAATAATTTTCCTTTACTTAAAATTAAATGTTCACAATATCCGTTAATCTTAATTTTTTGAATCAAACACATTGTTTTCAAATCAATTGTAAAAATCATAGATGAAGCCGGAGCTGCAACATAAGCTCTATTGTGTTCTTCGTCTATTAAGATTTGCTCCGGATTGCCATCTAGCGGTATCTGCTTTATAAACCTTGAGTCTGAAACCGATACTATATCCAAAAACGGTCTGTCGTATGAGGTTACCAATAAAAATTTGCCGTCATTAACTGCTTTGATATCAATAGGTATTGATTTTTGAGCAAGTGAGTATTCGGGTATTGAATGTGCCGGCTCAACAACTTGAATATTTTTTGAATAATTTGTTGTGACAAAAAGCTGTTTTCCTCTAAGTTGTGAAATCATCTCTTGCGGAGTAACAGCAGTCTTATCTGATAAAAACTCTTCAAAAGAGTCTTCGTTATTGACTTTTATTATATCTTCACTTTTTGTATCAATTTTTAAGTTACCTATAATACCTTTAATATTTTCTGGAATAATTAATCCGCTCGGAACAAGCATATCTTGAGGAAGAAGCCCGGTTCTAACTTGTAGCGGTGGCTGAGTCTGATGCAAAACTGTTTTGTGTCCTTCTCCGTCAGAGAGCACCTTTAGCAGAACAAAGTCATTGTTGAAAATTACAATAGCCGGTTCTTCTCTGAGAGACATGTTTTGAGGATATGTCTCGCTAATTTTCAATGATTTTATATCTGAAAACAGTGACGGATAAAGCGGTAAATATACAGTGTTTGAAGGTGTAATGATTACTCCGTCAAATCGAATATCTGTATTAGGAATTTCGTTTAATATATATTCTTTTACTTCGTCGGGAATTTTTGCCGCAAAAACCTGTGTACAAGCTATAATCAGAATTCCCAAGAGTATTAATAACTTTTTCATTGTATCTCCAAGAGTTATTCTCTGTCTATAACATTCTAGCACAATTAAAAATTATTTAAAAACACCTTTAACTTTGTCTTTAAAACTCTCTTTATTGGCTCTGTTAGCTTGTATTTCATATAATTTTTGATAAAGAGCCTTTTCTTCATTAGAGATATGGGTTGGAGTCTTTATTGTAACAACAACAATGTGATCTCCTCGGAAAGACGGCTTTGAAATATTTGGAATTCCTGCGCCTTTTATTTTCACGGTTTCTCCATGTTGAATTCCGGCAGGAATTGTTACATTTTTTTCTCCGTCAAGAGTCTTAATTTTTATTGTGTCACCCAGTACCGCTTGTGCCGGTGTCAGTTCTAACTCAGTGAATACATGTATTCCGTCTCTTTTAAAGTACTCGGATGGTTTAACATGGATTACTATATAAAGATCTCCGGCGATTCCTCCGTTAATGCCGGCATCACCTTCATGGGAAAGACGCATTTTAGAGCCGTTATCAACACCTGCCGGAATTTTAATATCAACCTTCTTCTCGACAGTTTTTCTGCCCTGACCATGGCAATCAGGACAAGGATCTGAAATCACAGTTCCCTTTCCGTGGCAGTGAGGGCAGGTAACTATTTGAGTAAAATGTCCGAGAATAGTTTTTGTTGTTTGCTGAATTCGACCCTGTCCTCCGCATGCTTTACAAGTTTCAGGTTTAGCGCCTGCTTTTGCACCTGTACCGCTGCAAGTGTGGCAAGTTTCCAAGTGGTCGATTTTAATCTCTTTTGATATTCCGAAAACGGCTTCTTCAAATTCGATTTCGATGTCTAAACGTAAATCGTCTCCTCTCTGCGGTGCATTTGGGTCTTGCCTGCGTCCGCCTCCGCCAAAGCCGAAACCGCCGAAGAAAGAATTGAATACTTCGTCTAAATCTCCAAACCCGCCCGCGAACGGTCCTTGGGTGTTAAATCCGGCATTTTTTAAACCGTCTTCGCCAAATCTATCGTAAGTCACGCGTTTTTCATCATCCATCAATGTTTCATAGGCTTTTCCAAGCTCTTTAAACTTTGCTTCTGCTTCAGGTGCTTTATTAACATCAGGATGCCACTTGCGCGCCATTTTTCTAAATGCACTTTTTATTTCGTCTTTCGAGGCATTTCTGTCGATGCCTAATATTTCATAATAATCACTCATTCTCTTTTCATACCCTATTTATATTTAAGCTTTATTTTGCTCCTTTATTAACTCTTTACCCCCTTGTTGCTACATTAACCAAAGTCGGTCTGAGCACTTTGTCTCCGAGTTTGTATCCCTTTTGCAGTTCTGCAATAATAGTGTTCTCTTCTTTGTCTTCTGTAGGAGTTTGCATAACTGCTTCGTGGAAATTCGGGTCAAAAACTTCTCCTTCTGCCTTAATTGTCTCAAGTCCCGCTTTTGTACGAACATCTGTAAAGTTTTTGTATGCAAGGTTATAACATTCTTTTACTTTGTCGCAATCTTCAACGCTTTCAATAGCCTTAAGACCTCTTTCAAAGTTATCAAGAACTTCAAGCATTTTCTTTAAAGTATTTTCTGCGCCGTATTTTAAAAGAGCCTCTCTTTCCTGCTCTGTGCGTTTTCTAAAATTATCAAAATCAGCTGCAAGTCTTATGTATTGATTATTTAAAGTATCATATTTTTCTTGTAATTTGTTATCTTCAGATTTTTCTTCTGTTTTATCAGAACTTTCGTTCTCAGTTTCAACAGCATCATCTTTTACTTCTTCAATAGTTTCTTCTTTAATTTCTTCTTTTGTTTCTTCTTTTGTTTCTTCTTTGCTATTATCTGTAGCAG
>CACZPB010000223.1 GCA_902782905.1 uncultured bacterium | reverse complement strand
TAATGATAAGAACGAATCTTTTAAGTTAAAAAAGTGAAAGTAGAAGAAATGATTTGAGTATCTTATTTTTCTTGCTAATGCCTGTTGGAAAAGCCGCGCGAGTTTGACCCCCGAGGGCAAGCGACGATGCCCCCTGCGGGCAAAAATACACTGACCCCTTACGGCAAAATAAAAATGACCCCTGAAAACGATTGCTTTTCAGGGGCTTTTTTGTAGTTTTGAAGCCCGTTCTGACCGACGGACTAACTCAAAACTTACATTTCACATGACAAAGTTAAAGAATTTATTCCGATGTTACGCAATGGGAATGGGAATAAAAAGCATTTCTTGTGCTTTTCATATCTCTCGTAACACGGTGCGCAAGTATGTGCGCAAGTTTCAAGAGAGCGGTCTTACTCTGGATCAGGTACTGGCCATGTCCGAGGACAAGCTTCAGGACTTGTTCTTTGACAATCGTAACCGCAGTCGCAAGCCCACTCAGCGGATGGAAGAGCTAGAAGCTCTCGTTCCGGACTACGTGAAGCGTCTCAGCCAGAAGGGAGTGACCGTCAAGTCCCTTCATGACGAGTATCTAAAGGAACATCCTGACGGATACCTGTATTCTGCTTTCAAGCGTGCGGTACGTCGCTACCGCTATCAGGCCAGAGCCGTAGGCCATGTCGAGCATATGGCAGGTGACCAGATGTACGTCGACTATGCAGGTGACAAGCTGGAGATAGTGGACGCTGAGACAGGTGAGGTGCGCAGTGTGGAGGTCTTTGTCGCCATCCTTCCATGCAGCCACTACACCTACTGTGAGGCTGTCTGGTCACAGAGGAAGGAAGACCTGATTGCCGCCTGCGAGAATGCCCTCCATTTCTTTGGCGGTGTGCCGATGGCCATTGTCCCTGACAATCTGAAGTCGGCCGTCACACGCAGCGACCGTAACGAGCCGATTATCAACGAAGAGTTTGCGGCCTTTGCCGAGTTCTATGACATGGCCGTATTCCCTGCCAGAGTGCGCCGCCCGAAGGACAAAGCCTTGGTGGAGAACGCCGTGAAGCTGATGTACCGCTCGGTCTATGTCGATATCGAGGGGATGGTGTTCCACGACCTCGCATCTCTGAACGCCGCAATCCAAAAGTCGCTGGAGGCGTTTAACAGCCGCAGACTGAGCGGCAGGAGACAGTCGCGCCGTGAGCTGTTTGACGAGGTGGAGAAGGGCTTCCTCCAGCCCCTGCCAGCCGTCCGCTACCAGATGAAGGCACGGAAGACGGCTACGGTGCTCGGCAACAGCTATGTGATGCTGAACAAGCACCACTACAGCGTCCCGACGGAATACATCGGCAAGCGTGTGGACATCATCTACGATGCAGACACACTGGAGATCTTCCACGGCCTGAAGCTGGTCACAGTCCATCACCGCGATGATACTCCCTATGGCTACACCCAGAAGGAGTCGCACAACCTGCCGGGGCGGCATGGCTCCTACGAGAAAGACCTTGAGGAAATCTATGAGCGGGCCGGAGCCATAGACAACATCCTGCTTGTCTATCTCAAGGACGTGGCGGCACAGAAGAAGTATCTGCCACAGGCCTTCCGCACATGCAGGGGAATCATGTCCCTGGAGAAGAAGTACGGCCTGGCACGGCTTGTCGCTGCATGTGCCTGTGCTTCCGAGGCACGACTCTACAGCTACAACGAGGTCAAGGGTATACTGGAGCGTGGTGACGACGTGGACTTTATGCCGTCTGACGGTGAACCGGCAGGCACTTCTCTGAACCTCCAACCTGTACGCCATAAGAATATACGCGGGAAGGAGTACTACTCAGCATCTATCAACAACAAAAAGGACAACAACAATGGAAACAAACAATAAGACTGCAGCAATCGTGCAGGAAAAAGACAAGAATCAGGTATCGCTTGACCTGATGCATCGCATGAAGCTTCATGGAATGGCCGCTGCCTTCACTGAGAGCATGACATCGACAGTAGCCGAGAGCATGACACCGGACGGATTCCTCTCATGGCTGCTTGCCCGCGAATGGGACTACCGCTCGGCTGCCGCCATCGAGCGGCTCATCCGCGGTGCCGCCTTCCGCTACAAGGCCTATCCAGAGGAGATTGACTATGACATCAGCAGAGGACTCAGCCGCAACCAGATGGAGCGGCTCCTCTCGCTTGACTTCGTGCGTCAGGGACAGAACCTCTTCATCACAGGCTCTTCCGGTACAGGCAAGAGCTTCCTCTCAACCGCCATCGGCTATCAGGCATGTAAGAACGGGATACGTACCCTCTATGCCAACACCTCGAAGCTGCTGGGCATGCTGAAGGTGGCAAAGGCGAAGGGAACGATTGAGGCAGAACTGAAGAAAATCGAACGCTGCCAGCTGCTCATATTGGACGATGCGTTTCTCGTGCCAATCGATGCAAAGGAGCGCCCAATCCTATTGGATATCATCGAAGACCGCCACGGAAGGAAGGCGATAGTCATATCCTCACAGCTGCCTGTAGCCAACTGGTACGACGCCATCGGTGACCCGACGGTGGCAGATGCAGTGCTTGACAGGATCGTACACTCATCACACAGGATTGAACTGACTGGTGAGAGCATCCGCAAGATGAATGCAAAGAAGTAAAAGGGCAAAATAAAAATGACCCCGTCGGTCAGGACTTTACAGGGGTCAAAAATAAAAAGTTTTAAGGGGTCATCGTCGCTTTGCCCTC
>CACZPB010000222.1 GCA_902782905.1 uncultured bacterium | reverse complement strand
TATCAACGCTGATGTTTCAGGTATGGTATTATTTGAAGACTTTGTTGCAGACGAAAAGAAAGACAGACAAGGTAACATCTCAAGAACAGCTAACAAAAACGGTATTGTTTGGGTAATAGGCGGTGACGTCTATAACTTACCCGGCGGTTCAAAGATTCTTGTTGAGGATGAACAAAAGGTTAAAGCAGGTGATAGACTTGCAG
This sequence comes from uncultured bacterium, assembly GCA_902782905.1. Lineage (GTDB taxonomy): Bacteria > Cyanobacteriota > Vampirovibrionia > Gastranaerophilales > Gastranaerophilaceae > CAG-196. Next base: position 2,923 of record CACZPB010000222.1, on the reverse strand, counting down.
AAACTCTTATCATTTCAGAACACGGCGGTGAAGTAAGATATGGTGAGGACTTAGTTGTAGAAGAAATTAAATCCGGTAAGAGCAAAATTAATAAGATTGTTTCAGGTAAAGAAATTACAATCGTTATTGCTTCTCTTGCTCCTTCTAACGCTAAGTTTGAACAAACTAAGAAAGAACAGTTATGGACAGTTAAGAAGTCTGACGAAAAATATATTGTTAAGGCTCCTATTGATACAACAGTTGAAAACGGTATGATTATTGCCGAACTTATTGATGATGAATGCTCTGTTTCATCTTCAGGTGAAATTAAGTACTTAGACATTGAAGTTGATGAAAATCAAATCGTTACAAAACCGGGTAACATTGTATTCGTTCCTGAAGAAGTTCACCAAATTAACAAAGATGCAACTTTGAGAATGGTTGAAAACGGTACATTTGTTACAGCAGGTACTGAAGTTGTAAAAGATGTTTACTGCCATATAGACGGTATCGTTGAATTCAAAGAATTCAACGGCGTAATTCACGAAATTACAGTCCGTCCTGGTGAAGTTCACACATTACCAAGCATGTCTGAATTAAAAGTTGAAGAAGGCTCTGTTGTAGAAGCAGGTACTACAATCGCTAAAGGTATTAAGGTTAAAGAAACATCTATTGTTTCATTAATGGAAATGGATTTTGATGACCTTGATATTGATGATTTAGATGAAGAAATTGATACAACATCATTAGAAGAAGAAACATTGGAAGATAAGCCGGTACAAATTTTGGTACGTCCTGTTCAACCAATGTACATAGAACCTAAAGATGTTTCTATCAAGTTCGCTTCTACTGATGAATTAATCAGTATCGTACCTGTTACACAATTACAATATAAAGATGGCGCAAGAGTTAGAAACCTTGATGGTGCTACTCTTACAAGAACATCTTTAGTTCTTCAAATGCAAGGATATTTATCACACCTTAAAGGTTTGGTTGAACTTGATGAAAAAGGTGCTTTGAAGATTGTAGTTCTTGAAACATTAATCGTTAGACGTGAACTTGAAGGCAATTCAAAACTTAACAGCTCACTTCAAACAGAACTTTTGGTTAAGAATGGCGACATAATTGAAGCAAAAACTCCTGTTGCTAAGACAGATGTTCTTGCTCTTAATGACGGTTGCGCTTCTATCAAGGGTGATGTTAGTGAATCAAGAAGATTACTTTTGAATTGTGCTAATTATGAAACAACAATCGCTACCAAAAATAAACCTTCTGTTAAGAAAGGCAGCTTCATTAAACTTGATACTGAACTTGCTTCATCAGGTGAAGTTGCAACGGTATCCGGTAAGATTGTTGATGTAACTCCAAAATCAGTAACAATCAGAAATGGTCGTCCATACTTAATCAGCCCCGGTACTATGTTACAGGTTGAAGAAGGAGCTCTTGTTCAACACGGTGATATGTTAGCATCACTTGTATTTGAAAGAGAAAAAACAGGCGATATCGTTCAAGGTTTGCCGAGAGTAGAAGAACTTCTTGAAGCTCGTAAACCTAAAGATTGTGCTATTTTAGCCGAATATGACGGTACTGCTAAGATTGAAATCGAAGATGATGTTCCGAGATTATATCTTGTTTCTGATGAAGGTTCTTCTACAGAAATTAAGTTCGCAATTGATGCAAGTATCGTAGTTACAAACGGTCAAAAGATTAAGAAAGGTCAGCCTTTAACAAGCGGTCCTCTTAATCCGCACGATATTATAAGACTTTGCGGACCGGAAGAAGCTCAACAATATTTGGTAGACGAAGTTCAACGTGTATACCGTTCACAAGGTGTAGAAATTGCTGATAAGCACGTTGAAATTATCGTAAGACAAATGACCAAGAAAGTTAGAGTTGTTGACTCCGGTGATACAAACTTACTCCCTGGTGAGTTAGTTGAAGTTCAAACTTTCGAGAACGAAAATAAAGCTGTAGCAGAACACGGCGGTCAAGAAGCAACTTGTGAATACATGTTACTTGGTATTACAAAAGCTTCTTTGAACACTGAATCCTTTATCTCAGCTGCTTCATTCCAAGAAACAACAAGAATCTTGACAGAAGCTGCTGTAGACGGTAAGAAGGATATGCTGAGAGGCTTGAAAGAAAACGTAATCATCGGTAGATTGATTCCGGCAGGTACAGGCTTCCATCACTTAACATTTGCAAGTGAGGAACGCGACAGAGAAGCTCAAAAAAGAGCTGCTCAGCGTAATCAAGCAAGAAAACCATCTGCAATTTTAGAAGAAATTGAAGGTATGTTCGGTGCACCTGAACTAACCGCAGGTAGTGATCAAATAATCGATGAAGGTTAAGCTTTCAGAATATCAAAAAAGAAAACGAGGTGTTAATCGCACCTCGTTTTTTTTTATTAAAAGTTTTAATTATTTTACAAAAAGATATTTTTCTCCGAAAGAACTTGGGGTGTTTTTAGCTTTAATTAAATAATCTCCCAAATCATAGCTAGGTTGTGTAACAAATGCGTACGTGCGCCTTTTGCTCAAAATAGCATTGTTTGAAAGAAGTTTTGTAACAATTTGTTCGCTTGTAAGTTCCATCGCTGCCCCTTTTATGTGAGCAGTTTAACATCTTCTAAAATATTTTTCAAGAGGGGAAGATGTTATACAGATGTGTGTATTAAATTTGAATCATTAAGTTTTGTCGTTTTACATTTCCTTCCGTTTGTAATATTATTGTTGTATGAATTTAGATGCCGCAATAGATAGCCTGCTATCTCCGATAGCTGATAAGGTTTCGGGTTTTATTTTTTCCTATATAACTATAGGAGAGGTAAAAGTTGAATTTTTGGTGGCGCTTTTGATTTCTGCGGCACTATTTTTTACTCTAAGAACAGGGTTTGTCGGTTTTTGGGGATTTAAGCATGCAATAAAACTTATAACAGATAATT
>CACZPB010000221.1 GCA_902782905.1 uncultured bacterium | reverse complement strand
TCAAACAATTTGGATAAATTTTTCTCAGTTTCTCCTATATATTTAGAAATCAACTTCGATAAATCTGCTCTGTAAAGTTCAAGTCCCATTTCGTTGGATATAATTCCCGCTGCCATGGTTTTCCCTGTTCCCGGAGGGCCTGAAAATAGTAGACTTAATCCTTGACCATAATTTACTCTTTCTCCAATTTTCCAATCTTCGAATACGATATTTCTCAATTTTCTTTGCTTGCAGACATCTATAATCATCTGTTTGTCATTATCTGGAATTATTAAATCATCCCAATTATTAGAATTTTTTATAATTTGAGCCATTTCTCCAAAATTTGATTGGACTGTATTCTGTATACACTTAAATATTGAATCTTTGCCAAAATTTTTGTTCATAATTTTCTCTGAAAATATAAGATTTGATGCTTCTTTTATTTGTTTAGGAGTCAACTGAAATGTATTAGATATTTCATTAATGTCTACTAAATTTGCAGATTTAACTTTTTCAAGATTTTCACTCCATATTTTTGAAATTTGCGAGACATTTAATTTTTTTAGTTTATAATTTAAAATTAAAACTTCATTTTCGAAATCTTCAGTGTTGAAATCTAATTTCCTGCTTTGGGGAAAAAATGAATTTTTGCAGAAATTTTTTGAAGTACTAAAAATAAATTCCAGTCTTCTTTTCCTATTGTAAATAAAATCTATTTTATCAAAGCAAATGAATCCGTTAAATAGAACCGACTGTCTTAGAGCAGAAATAATAATCTGGCTGAAATTGGTTTCGGAGTTAATACACTTTTCCAAATCTACCATTGTTAAAGCTTTTTCGCATAAAGATGAGATTCTTTTTACGAATGTTTTTTTTCCTGTTCCATCTGGAGAATTAATAAAAAAATAGACATTTTTTATGCTTGATTCGCAAATTTTTGCAATAGAACGAGATTCAGACTCTCTAACTGTTTCTTTCGAATTTGGGAAATATACTTTGAATTCTCTTGATGAAATAGGAGAAAATCCGTTTGTCATCAGGAAATCGAATATGTATCTGTCTATTCTCTTGTTTTTATCCAGAAAAAGAGAAAAAGACTTAGATTCTAATTCTTGTTTTTTTCTATAGTAATCTGAATTTTTCTCTGAGTTAAAGAATAAATCTAAAACTTTTTCTATGGGGTCTAAATTTAAATCTTGTTTTAATTCGCACAAAACTGAAATCAAAATGCAAATCCATGAGTAAATATCTAAGTCGAATACTATTCTCAAATGAGAAAATGAAAAAAATTCTTCATTTTTCTGAATTTCTTCCATAATTAGTTCATCTTTTTTTATAAAATTTGCGATTAATTCATCAGATTTACTCTTGTTTGAGCAAACAAGTTGTTCAGTATTTTCTAAAATTTTTTCTACATAAGAGTTGTAGTTAATCATATCAATAAACTACGACAGAATCGTCGCATTTAAAAGATTTGCACCCTAGTTGGTCTATCATTTCCAAAGGAGTATAAGTTACTCCGTGAACATTCAAAACAGGAGTTTGCATAACTACTTTGGAATCGTTTGGATATATATTATTTTGACCTGCTTCGATTTCGAGAACGTCGTTTTCTCCGTGTTTGATGATAATTGTTGCGTTGTTGTCCATGTATTCAATTTCAGGATTAATTTCAGAGATATTAATTAAATCGTCAAGAGAAATCAAAATATTGTTGTCATATTTTATAGGAAAATCGTTTAATTTTTTCCCTGAATTAACTATTACGACTTCTTCTGGAGCACAACTTCCAGTTTTTTTCCCAACAGATGAAAATTCACCTGATTGTTTCTCCATTGAGCAATAGTTGTCGTAGTCGTATCTATTCTTGTTATAAGACTTATACTTATTGACGTCAGAAAGAAGTATATCTTTAGATGAAAGTTTATTTTCGTCTATCATTCCGTTGTTTATTAGGAAAGATATGACTGCCATATCTGATACTTCGCTTAATTTTTCGGATCCTGAATATTTATTCTTGATATGTTC
>CACZPB010000220.1 GCA_902782905.1 uncultured bacterium | reverse complement strand
TTTCATAATCAACGGATATTGAGCGTTTGCATAGAAGTCAAAGTACTTGCTCTTGAAACTTTCCATGTTTTGGGTGGCAAGAATGATGCTCATTCCCTTATTGCGTCCTACTGCTATGAGGTTCTGCAGCGGTTTGTTTTCAAACCCCAGCATGTAATGAGCCTCATCAATAATGGTAAAGTGCCTCAATTCAACCCGTTCATCGTTCATGGCCTGCTTGGGCAGTTTTTCATAGATGTTGTTCAGCTTGGAGATGACAAAGTAAACGATAGCTTTTGCCATAATTCCATCTTTTTCGAAACCACCTAAATTGATGATATAGCAGTCATGCAACAAGTCCACTCTATCTTCATCAGCAAAGATGTTGTTCTTTACCAACTGGTTCAATACTGAACTGACACTATCCTTTTCATCCTGCTTATTTCCTGGCAACAAAGCTGTGTATTCCTCCAACACCATCTTAAAGGTTATTGGCTTGAAATCACGTTTCTTATAAGCATTAATAATAGCATCGCTAAGACGATCATCCATTTTTGCGCTAATTCTTGCAGGTGCTATAGAACTAAGAGCAGTAGCCATTGATGTAGCGTAAAGATTTACTTCATTGATGGGTCTACCCGTAAAGTCCTTGAAAGGCGTAAACGGCAACGGGCGCTCAATAGGATTCAAAATTGATGTCCTATCCGTATCGAACAGCTGCAAATTGCTCTCAAATGCGGGGTCAGAGAATTCACCCTTGTAGTCGAATAACAGGAAATTAACTGGATAGTGTGTATCTGATGATGCGTTGCGAATCTGATTGATTAATACAGATAACAAGTTTGACTTACCAGAACCAGTTGTTCCTGCAACCAATATTTGAGTATTGGCAATCTGGCGACTGTTCATGTCCAGACAAGCATCCATTCCATTTTCATACTCACCAATACGCAGGTTCAGCTCTGGAATATCTGTCAGCGACTTTCCTGCACGCAATGGTATATAGGTCAGCCATTCTTCCAACCCACCTTCCTTCATCAGGATATCTTTACCACGTAGTATTTCTCGTCCCATTACGCGGCTCACCAGGTTTGGTTGTGTCCAGTCAGCCTCAACATCCTTATATCTTAGTTTCAGTAGGATTTCAAATAACGTACCGATATTCGACTTAGTGAAGAATGTCGTTGCGTATGGCGTTCTTGAAACGACCATGTTGTAATCATTCAGATCGTCAATCTTTCGAGGTGACTTGTCGCTCAAACCTGCCAGCAAACAGATTCTGAGCACCACACTATAGTTGAGTACGACAGGACGGATGTCGTCTGTGTATTCATCCAGATTCAAACGCTGTTCCAAAGCGGTCTTCACGTCTTGTATGCGGTCGTGCATGCCGTTGATGGCTGTCACGCCTCTTATGGTTAGCAGATTAATATTACTCATAATATTTAGTCTCTGGTTCTAAGTCCGAAGTAATCTTCAGAGATGGTAGTACATTGGTTTTCTTTGTCACGATGCAACGTATAGGTCTTGGATACGTATGCCTGTATTTTGTCGAAGTCGTGCTCCGCCGTGATTTCCGTATCCGTACTTAGCAAGATGGTTTGGTGAGCCAAGTCAGGGAAATAACGTTCCAGAATCACTTCACGGCTTTCTTTGTCGAGCACGCCCATCACGGTGTCTATCATCACAGGCGGTTCATAATCACCAAGATTATAAAGCACTTTCAGCAGCACTTGCATCACTGTCTGCTTGGCTCCGGCATTCAATTGACTCAGATATATCTCATTGTTATTCTTGTGGAATATCTTGAAGGATATTTCGTCGCTGTCGTCAGCAGATAGTTCTACACGCCCAATGAATCCAGCATAAACAATGAGATTGATATTAAGCTGGTCACGCATCATCCGCTCTATGCTAGCCTTTTTTGCCTTCAAAAGTTTCGTCGACAATGCTTTGAAGAAATCAGGCAATTTGCACAGCATGTCATATTGAGGATCAGGAATCTGCGGCATGTCATAGTCGTAAGTGGCTATCTTCTTCCCAAGTTCCTTTACCTCATTCTCTTTACGCTCTATATCGTCCTTCAGTTCTTGAATCTTCTTGTTGTTGGCTTCGTAGAGCTCAATGATAGTATAGTCACTTCCATTTAGTGCCTGTTGATATTCTCTCAGATGCTCTCGCTGACGTGGCATTTCGTGTATCTCTTGGTTCAACCGGATACGTTTCTCGTCCAGTTCAGTCAAAGGATTAATAATGGCAGTATTCACCAGTTTGTCCAGCTGAGTCACTTCATCGGTTGTCAGGAAGTCGTACTTGTCTTCCACGCCGTCTCCATCTTCCTGTTGCCGCTTCAGTTCATTAATGAGCGACAGTACGTCTATCTTGTTTGACGTGAAGTAGCGTTCCTCAATCATGCGCACCAGATTTCGAGTAAAGCTTTCTATCTGTTCGTCAGAGAGTATGTTTGCCCGCTGTTTTTTGGCCTCGTCTTTCGTATGAAGTATCACGTCAACTTCAGTCTTCAGCTGACTTGCAAGTTTCAGGAAGATTACCTTTGTCTCCAGGTCTTTAGCCAGATTGTCGATATCCTGGCGGTATTCAGTTTCCTGTCTGACGGTATTCTCCAGCGACTGCTCAATCTTTCTCATTTGGTCGCG
>CACZPB010000219.1 GCA_902782905.1 uncultured bacterium | reverse complement strand
TGTAAAGTAGGAAGATCATTTCTTCCATAATAACGGATCGCATTTTTTGGATATAGTCTGCCTAACCATAAACGAAATCTATATAAGGTTTCTGGGTCTGCTGTCTCCAGCAACGAAAGCCATTCCTCAATGTCAATTTTTTCAAATACAGAACAATCCTGAGATGTTTCATAATCATTCTTTTCAATATACTTGGTTAATTCTTCAACCCAGTCTACCCCAGATAATGCTTCTGCGAGCATTCTTTGTTTCGCTTCATTGTTTGACTTTGCAATTGCTGTATTGATTTCACCAAACACCTGTTCTGCTCGCGCATAAGAATCCTCATTTTGAAAAAATAAATCCAAATCTGTACCAATAAAGCATAGACTATCAATGCTATTAATGTTAGTGATCATCTGGATTTTCACATCTTCAAGATAATGCTTGTCAAATCCGTATTCTTCCAGGCGAAGAAACACTTTCAATATCTCTTCGTATACAACAAAAGGGTATTGCGCTTGGATCAGTTTAGCAAGTATACCATTCATCTTATCTTCACACCAACTCTGGGGATGAAGATAGAATTCCTGTTGCAACATTTTGAATGGGTCATCGGGCGGAATCAGATCAACTAGGTTTCGTTCAATAAACTGAGTGAGTTCATTGTTTAGCATTTTAGAGTTTAATTCGCCTTGCTTAATATAGTGATCGATCACTTTAGAACGTTTCTCTCGAATAACTTCATAAGCGAAAAGATCATATCCTTCCTTCGGCGGCTGCTTATTTGACTTAAAATCAACCGCACATGAAAAACAATCTTCAATCAGATGGTCTTCAACAGAATTATAGTATTGTTCAGGAACAGAAAGTGTTTGTAATACGGAAAAAAGGTTCAGCAACTTAGAAAGAAAGAATTGAAATGTCCGCAAGTTAAAATAATTTTCAGCTTCCATTATCGAATAAAAGAATCCGATTTTGTTACATAGTTTTTCTTTTATAATTGCATCGGCTGAACTGTTTTCTATTATTTCTTGACACACACTTCGTATATTAGGCTGGTAGTGCAAAGTAACCCCTATTAGTTTTTCTCTAATCTTTTTGAAATCCGAATCAACTAATTCTTCAGGAAATAGTATTCTTCTGCGACGATCCAATTCAGTTGGGGAAAGAGGCACATCTTTCTTGCTTTCACCCCAAATATTCTTTGTTTTTGGGTATTGTACCTTTTCATTAAGTGCAATAAGATATTGCAGTTCTTTTAACTCAATTGAATCAGCAATATTGATTTCTTTTTCATTTGCAATTAGGATTACCTTGGCGCCCTCATGTTCTACTAATCCATTTATAAACCCAAACACTTCATTTAAGGGACAACTGCATCTTTCGATGTCATCAAATATAAAAATATATGAAGATAGATTTCCCCATATTTCTGCAATTTCATAAATACTAACATTTGGGGCGTGTAAATCTCTTGCCGCCTTTGCGATTTTTAATGTCGATTGAAACACGTTACCTATCGTTTTGTTTTTTCTTAGCTTGTTAAAGAGTGGGTTGTTCTTCCCTGAAACTGGAAGCTCAATTGCGATATTATCCTGTATATCTGTAATTGATTTGCATCCATACAAGGAAATATATATTGGCTTGCGGGATTTTTCATTATCTTTCTCATGTGTATTTATTGCATCTGTTAAACCATGGTTAACAAAATAGGTTTTGCCACAACCCCAGTCTCCATCAATCATGACGGCATAGTTATATGTCGAATCAGTTAGATAACGTTTTATTTCCTCTATGATTTCTATTTCTGTCATTCCTAGTTCCTCCGTTATCTAATCTATTTTTGCGCTTCAAATCTATCAGAAATCTACTTACAGCTCCCCCATAACCTCCAAAAACCCCTCCATAGTATACGCCCCGTCGATCCCAAACTCTCGGTTCTTAAACACCATGAAATACCGGTAATTCGCCCCGGCCTGCGCCTGCCACCAGCGTCCCAGCTTCAGTTTGCGCTCACTGTCGCTGTTATCTCGGTCATCACCCTTATACTCAATGAGCACCAGTTTCCCGGACTTCATCATCACCATGAAATCGGGGTAGTGATTGATAAACCCGTTCAGCCCAAAACCCTTGCGGTCAATGATCCGGTGCCACCACTTCACGTTTTCCAGCCCAACAACAGCGTCGATCAAATCACGCTCCCCGTTGTTCATGTCATCCTTCTCCGCTTCATACAGCGATTTCGGAATCGAATCTATGGTATCGGCAGGCGTGATGACAGGCGGAAGCGCATAGCTCTCCCGACATACGATCTTCCCGCTGTCCAACCAATGACCAAACAGGTCCATACGATGGGCGTCCTCTAACGCCGAAATCTTTTCTTCAATTCTCCTGGCATAGATTGGAATAGCCGTCTCCATTGCAGCCAGTTCATCCTCCGTCATGCCGCTGACGATACGCTGGACATACTCCTTGATCTCTGTCATGGAATAGCGGTCATTCCGGTTGATCCGCTCACAGATCATATCGGTACACTTCTGAACCTTTTGCTCCGGCGGCAGCTTTGCCAGGCGGCTCCGGATATAGTCGCTTTCCTCCGCAGAGGCTCTTTTGTATTTCGGAACAGCTTCCCCGTGCTCCTCAATGTCCACGCGGTATATCTCCCCGGTGGCCAGCTGGAATGAGACCTTCGCGTCCTGGCCCGCAAGGGAAAAGCCCTCGGAAAGATGCTCCTTCTGGAGGAGCACATACTCATCCCCAAACAAGTCGGGGATAGACTTCAGGAAAAACTGCGGGATTCTGAGCGCGGAGGCTTCCTCTGTGTACTGCTTCTGCATCGCGTTCTGTGTCAGCATATTGCCCAACTCGCCTCCCATGAATCCGGAATCCGGTGCAGCGGCTTCCTGGCTGTAATCTTCTGCTTGATCTGCGGCCGCCTTCCGC
>CACZPB010000218.1 GCA_902782905.1 uncultured bacterium | reverse complement strand
TGGTCTTACTCACGTCGTTCGTAAGACAATTTTTGGGGTAGAGTGGATAATTGACATGAATATTATGGAATGATATAATCTAGAGGTATAATTATATTATGTATTGATTAGGAGGATGTTGAATGAAATTAATAAGACAGACAAGGATTGTAGCACTGATACTTGCTTTGTGCATGGTTTTGTGTTGCTTTAGTGGTTATTCAAAAGCAGCTGCAAAAGAAGCTTGCAAGAAAGTGGAGGGGAATGATTATATAATCACCATTGCTGAGCAATCATCCTGGGATTCCGGCTCTGTAGCGGAAGTTCGGATAAAGAATACTAGCGACAAAGCTATTAGAAACTGGGGCGTATCACTATCGTTGACTTCTGGGAAAGTAATTAATTGCTGGAATACAGATGTTACCAACAAAGACAATCGATATGAGTTTAGATGCCATAATGACAACAGAGAAATAAAACCTGGAGAAGAAATAGCTTTTGGTTATCAGCTGTCAGGGGCGGACATATCAAATGTTACTGATGTTAAATTAGTTAAATATTCTACGGAGAATAATAAATCTGAAGATTATTCTATCAATCACAGAATAGTAAATCAGTGGGATAACAAAGCCACTATAGAAACTGTTATTACCAATAACACAGATAGAACACTTGAAGACTGGGAAATCAGTTTTTCTTTTGATGCAAAGATTTATAATATTTGGAATGCAAAAGTTAAGAGTGTTGATGACGATGTGATTACAATTCAGAATGCAGACTATAACGCCGAGATTAAGGCTGGTCAGTCAGTGAGCTTTGGGTATCAGGTGTAGTTTCCGGATGAGATAGTTACATGTCCAACAGATGAAAAGCTTAAAAGTGTGCGTGGCGTTGCCGATAGCGATGTTGAAACAACAGCGAAACCTTCGGAGAAGGAAACATATATGCCAGAAATGTTTGCAACTGATGCTCCTGTTGTAACTACTCAGCCAGAAATCATCACCCCACAGCCAACAGAAAAGCCAGAAGTAGAAACTGAAGATGATGAAGATGAAGAGGAGTCAGAGGATTCCGAAGATATCGTTCCGATATATGATGATGTAGAAAACATCGATTGGAACATGGATATGATCAACAAGACTACAGATGTAGTAAACGAGGAAATATCAAATCCCCAAGCAAGGATAAAAGTAGCTCTGCTTGATTCAGGTGTTGATTACTCTGACGAAGTTAACGTGGTAGAGAGAAAAGACTTCTTAAATGAATATGAAGAAGGCGAGGAGGATGAAACATCAGAAATCTTTAATGATCCAACAGGCCATGGAACAGCAATAGCGGAGATACTTGCATCTAATCCAAAGGATAAACCGATGTATTTTTCAAAGGATGAGATTGAAGAAGAAGCTGAGGATGTAAGCGATTTTATTGATGAAGATATGCTTGAAAAGGATGATACTGAAAAGCTGACTGATGAGGAAATCGATGAGATGATTGCTGAGGACGAAGAGCCTTTGGCGGATGACGAGTATACATTGGCTGATCTTGCGGACAGTGGATATGAGTGGACAGAGGGAATTAATCCGGGAATGGAACTTTATTCTGCAAGAGTTCTCGATGAGAACAACGAAGCAACTGTAGATAGAGTTGTACAAGCCATAGACTGGGCAATTGAAAAAGATGTAAATATCATAAATATGAGTTTTGGTATTAAAGACAGTTCCTCAAAGCTTCATTCTGCCATAAAAAAGGCCTATAATCATGGTATACTCATAATAGCGTCGGCAGCTAATGAAGGCACTAAGGAATATCCTGCAGCATACAAGGAAGTAATGTCTGTTGGCGCAGTTGATGCAGAATGTAAAGTGTCAGAAGATGCGCCGGATAACAATGGCGTTGAAGTTGTTGCGCCTGGTGATTTTGTCATATCTAGAGGTTCCTTTGGTCTAAGAGAGGTATTCTCTGGAACAAGCATGGCTGTACCTCATGTAGTAGGCTTAGCTTCACTTATCTGGCAGAAGGATACAACAAAGTCAGCAGACTTTGTTAGAGAGCTGATTAAGGCAACTGCTAAGGAGTGTGGAAATGAGAAACTTTATGGAGAAGGCCTTATTGATTGTAGTTATGCCTTAGAATCTTATGATGAGTTTTCTAAGAGTTATAGAAAGAATGAGGAGTTTGAAGGGGAAAATAGCGAAGAACCTGAGGTGGATGAGGATATAAGTAAGATTTCGGGAAATTGGAATTGGAAGGTTCATAGAGGGTATGTTAATTCTTGTCTTAAATTAAAGAAACAAAAGATCAATGATAATAGCATACGTGTTCTAATAAAAGGGGCAATATGTTCGGATACAAAGAAAAATAAAGGACTATGTGGGATGAAGGATCATCCATGGTTTCATGGATACCATGCATATATGCCTAAGGGTACGAGTATTAACCAAGAGTCCAATTACTTGATTGCATATAAGTTCATGTATAGATTAGCTGTCAAACAAAGCAAAGGAGTCAGTCCAAAGAAATATTTGAGTGGAATTGATCTTTCAAAGATTATAGGGACAACCACAGAAGGTGAAGGCAAAGCAATAGGTGGAATTTATGATGCTTTTGCAGAGGGAAAGGTTGGAACGTTTTCATGGAAAAAGATTTTATCGGAAGGAAGCTACAAGCTCAAGGTAACCAAGTCCAATAAAAGCTTATTGTTGTTTGGAATGGCAGTACATACTGTGGCAGATATTTTTGCGCATAGTGCTTATGGACATAATAATAAAGCTAAAAAGGAGGCTGTATTGTGGCGCCCATTAAAGCATAAGGTGGTTGGAAACAAGGTTCTTGCGGGAGATGCTGATAATATTGAAGTGTGTAAGAACAGACTAACAGACTCAAAGAAAGTAGTTAATGCTTTGCTAGATAAAATTGTAATCAAGGACAGAAGGTTTAAACGTTTCAAATCTGAGAAGGAAGCATATAATGTATTCTTAAAACCCAAGTATAAGAGCATATATGATGAAAT
>CACZPB010000217.1 GCA_902782905.1 uncultured bacterium | reverse complement strand
TGTAATCAGCTACTGAGATCAGGTACGAGTATCGGAGCAAAGACTAGAACTTGTTCGCTCATTCCCAAAGGGTCTTGAGAATACAACAAATAAATGGGTTAAGTAAGTGGGTCAACAGAACCGTCCCTCTGATCTCTAAAGGTTCAATAACCTGATAATCTTGCCCCGCTTTTATAAATATTAGAATTGCAAAATTTAATGAGCAATAACCACATAGTAATTATGGCCGGTGGAGTAGGCAGCCGTTTCTGGCCACTGAGCACTCCTGAATATCCTAAACAGTTCATTGATATATTGGGCTGTGGACGTACTTTAATACAACTAACAGTTGACCGCTTTAAAGGCATATGCCCTATGCAGAACTTCTGGGTTGTGACCAATGCCAAATACGTAGATATTGTCAAGCAGCAACTACCTGACATTCCAGTTGACCATATCCTTGCGGAGCCCGCTGCTCGCAATACTGCACCCTGTATAGCATGGGCTTGCTGGAGTATTAAGAAGGAAGATCCTAATGCAAATGTGGTTGTAACACCTGCGGATGCTGTGGTAATGAATCCAGAAGAATTCCGTAGGGTTATCAGCAATGCCCTTGCATTTACTGATAAACATAACTCTATTGTCACTATAGGTATTAAGCCTTCACGACCGGAAACAGGCTATGGCTATGTTGAGGCAAAAGATGCAGTTGAAGGAGAAATATGTGGTGTTGAGGCATTCAAGGAAAAACCCAATTTGGAAACAGCAGAAAAGTATCTCAAGGCTGGTAACTACTTATGGAATGCTGGCATCTTTGTATGGAATGTAGAGACCATTACTGACTGTATTACCAAATATAAACCCAATATTGCCGCAGATATGGATAAAATTGCTGCAACAGGCGAAGTTGAAACCGTCTTCCCGCAGTGCGAAAAGATATCCATTGACTTTGCTGTGATGGAACCTGCAAGTGCAGATAGCTTGGTTTACACTCATCCCGCAGACTTTGGCTGGAGTGACCTTGGTAACTGGGCCTCTTTGCACGATAAATTGCAGAAAGATGAATACAACAATGGTGCAGTAGGCAACATAAAGTTTTATGAATGCACGAACTGTGTTGTTCATGCAGAAGACGCTAAGAAAGTCGTGCTTCAGGGTCTTGATGGCTATATCTTCAGTGAGAAGAATGGCCAAATTCTCCTTTGTAAACGGAGTGAAGAGCAAAGAATTAGAGAGTTTTCTTCTGAATAGATTCAATGTAATAGATTAACTATTAAGCAAAAATAATTATATGTCAGTATTTAAGGACAAAGTCCTCCTTATCACAGGTGGCACAGGAAGTTTTGGTAATGCGGTACTCCGCAGGTTCTTAGACAGCGATATTAAGGAGATTCGTATCCTTAGTCGTGATGAGAAGAAGCAAGACGATATGCGTCATTTTCTTCAAGCGAATCGTAGCGATGTGGCGCAAAAAGTCAAATTTTTCATTGGTAATGTTCGCCAGCGTGAAGCTGTGGACTTCGCTATGGACGGAGTTGATTATGTTTTCAGTGCGGCAGCATTGAAGCAGGTGCCCAGCTGTGAATTTTTTCCGATGGAGGCTGTTCGCACCAATGTGGAGGGTACAAACAACGTACTTCTGTCCGCCATTGCACATGGAGTTAAGAATGTGGTTGTCCTCTCAACAGACAAGGCAGCTTATCCTATCAATGCGATGGGCATTTCCAAAGCAATGATGGAGAAGGTGGCAATTGCTCAAGGGCGTGCTCTAGGCGTAAATGCAAAGACCACTATTTGCTGTACTCGTTACGGCAACGTAATGGCAAGCCGTGGTTCTGTCATCCCACTCTGGGTAGAGCAGATGATGGAAGGCAAACCTATTACCATTACTGACCCCAATATGACTCGTTTCATGATGACGCTGGATGATGCCGTTGATTTAGTTATCTATGCGTTTACTCATGGCGAAAATGGCGACCTGTTTGTTCAGAAAGCCCCTGCTGCAACACTCGAAGTGCTGGCAGAGGCTTTGAAGCAGACCTACGCCAAGATTGATCCGAAGTATGGTGAAACTGAAGTAAAGGTGATTGGTACTCGTCATGGTGAGAAGCTTTACGAGACTTTGGTTACTCGTGAGGAGATGGCCAAAGCTATTGATATGGGTGGTTATTACAGAATCCCTTGTGATAACCGTGACCTCAATTATGATAAGTTCTTTACCGAGGGAGACCACAAGGTTGAGCAGGTTGAGGAATACCACTCTCACAACACTAAGCGTTTGGATGTTGAGGGTATGAAGGTACTATTGTTGAAGCTCAACTTCATCCGTGAAGACCTTGGTTTGCAACCTCGTGCTAAGGCCCGTGATTATCGTAGTGAGTAATTGTTTAGAATATAAAAAATAAATATGAAATTCTTTATTTGTGGCTGCAATGGTATGGCTGGTCATACCATCAGCTTATATCTTCAAGAGCAAGGACATGAAGTCTATGGCTTTGACCTTCAAGAGAGCAAACTCATTAAGAGCTTTGCCGGCAATGCTTTTGATACTGAGACTATAGCAAGAGTAATCAAGGAAGGCAAATATGATACTGTCATCAACTGCATTGGCGTACTGAACCAGTTTGCTGAGAACAATCACGCACTTGCGGCCTTCTTAAACAGTTATTTCCCGCATTTTTTAGCCAAGACTACTGAAGGAACCGATACACAGGTCATCCACATGACCACCGATTGTGTGTTCTCTGGCAAGAAGGGTAGTTATACAGAACACGACCTGCGTGACGGGGAGACATTCTATGACAGAAGTAAGGCACTGGGAGAACTGGATGATGAGAAAAATCTCTCATTACGTAACTCCATTGTTGGAGCAGACATCAATCCTAAGGGTATTGGTCTTCTGAACTGGTTCATGAACAATACTACCGGTGAACATCCTATGGTAAATGGATATACTAAAGCCATGTGGACTGGCCAGTGCACCTATCAATTGGCTAAGACCATGGAGGCCGCAGCTAAGGAGCGTGCTCACGGATTGGTGAATGCAGTTCCTGATACTGACATTTCTAAATATGAACTACTTAAGCTCTTCAATAAGTATCTTCGTGGTGGTCGTGTGCAGATTAATCCTGTTGAAGGAGTGAATGCTGACAAGAGTCTTAAGCGTACCAACTGGGATTTCAACTACCGTATTCCTGATTATGAGCAGATGGTAGCTGAAATGGCAGAATGGATTTACAAACACAAAGAACTATATCCTCACTATAACCTGTAAGCGATATGAGAAAGTTGAAACTGATGACCATCGTGGGCACACGCCCCGAAATTATAAAGATGTCTGCCATTATAAAGAAAGCAGACAAGTATTTTGAACAGGTACTGGTACATACAGGCCAGAATTATGACTACACATTGAATGAGGTATTCTTTAAAGACCTTGGTCTTCGTGAACCAGATTACTATCTGGGTGTAGTAGGTGACAATCTGGGACAGACTATGGGTAACGTGATTTCCAAGAGTTATGAGCTTATGGCGGAGGTGAAGCCGGATGCTGTCATTGTTCTGGGTGACACCAACTCTTGCCTGTGTGTTATTTCCGCCAAGCGCTTGAAGATTCCTATCTTCCATATGGAAGCCGGTAACCGCTGTAAGGATGAGAATCTTCCTGAGGAGGTTATACGTAGGGTAGTAGATGTGACAAGTGATATAAACCTATGTTATAGT
>CACZPB010000216.1 GCA_902782905.1 uncultured bacterium | reverse complement strand
TTTCTATAATGAAGAAGAGCTGGCAGAACTGCTCGATCGTAATGAGATTACGAGAAAAGACTTTATCACACATCACTCTCCAGAACTACTGAAGCAATATGAAGATTTCTGCTCAGACTTTGGGCTGGAACAGAATGAAGACAGTGCAGAACAGTTCTTGGAGGAAATGCAACTGAAGTTCGATTATGCCTTTCATGATAATGATATCACCCTCACAATGTGAATTCAATGTTAAAATAGTCATTTGTAAAAATGCAGATTGCCACCGTCGTGAGACGCTGGCAATCATTTCTTATGACTTATACAGATAGTTTGAAAACTATGTTATCGTTACTTTCCATTCTTCGTTTAATATCATTGAATATACTTTTCTCAAAATCCTCTAAGTCATCATATGGAATAGACTCCAGAACCTCCTTGCATTCTTTCATGCAATTGGCTTCACGGTACAATTCTGCTTTTAGCAATGGATGTTTAACTGGTTTCCAATCGAAAGATTCAATAAAGCCAACGACCATTTCTGAGAATAATTGGTAATCCTCTTCTGATGGCTTAACGGAAATAATACTGTTCCGATAAAAATAGTCATTATACGACTGAACGACCCAGAACTGAATATTAGTCATTTCATCACCGTCTAGTCCCTCAGCCTGGAACTGTTTATAAGCTTCCTTCCACTCAGAGAAGGTCAGTTCTCCACAATCAAAGGAGGTGTTCTTACTTTCTCCGTGGCGATTCTTATGCTCGAAAAAGTATTTTCCACAATTCGGGCATTTTTGTACTGGCGAAACATGCGGCAACATTGGTGCAATCCTTTTGTTGTCTGACCAATATTCAGCATCAAATGTGTTTCCTGAGATTAATGTCATCAGTTCTTTCTCTGTCCCACAATATGGACACTTTACAATTTCTGCATTTCCTGGAATCATAGTCGTATTTTCTGTTTTTGAATTAATTGTTAGAGACATGGCCAGTATGACCGTTAATAATAAGATAATCTTTTTCATTCATCATATTCTATTCTTTTTGTTGAAATAAATATGATGCAAAGATAGTGCTTTATCATTAACCAGCCAAGCGAAAGGATCTCACAAGGCTTGTGAAAAAGACAATTATTCCCAGACAACAAGATTTCTTGGCAAAGCTATCTTCTTAACTTCACCACGAACGCCATCTACATAATAGTTCTTGGCCATATAATTATCAAACTGACCAACGAAAGCGCCCCTTATTCTGGCACACTTCTCATTGATAGAGTTAAGAAGCGGATTGGTAACATCCTCAATACTCTGGAGCGCACGGTCTGTAATGCCGTACGGCCTCAATTTATTGTATATGCCTGTCAATTCCTTACGATAGTCTGGCAAATGTTTAAAATAGATGCCCTCTGGATGCTTTAGGAACAAAAAATAGACGGCCTTAACCAGAGGCTCCATCTTTATCTCCATATTATTGTAATCAGGAAGGATAATTCTATTATCTTTAGTGACAACCAATCGGCTCAGCCTATCATCGGGGTGGATAAGTTGCTCGAGAATATACTCAGCAATACCTCGTTGTCTCAATTTTGCAATCCTCTCCTTAATTTCTTCAATCAAGTCATCAGTGTTTTCTCCCATTTGCTGGGAGTTGAAATGCTGGTCTGCATCAAATGACGGAGTAACATTTGCTCCCAAGTCATCACCATCCCATTCGTCGTAGAAAACTGTAGGTTCTGATGAGTTTGATTTTGAAGGTGGAAGGGATGCCTTCTGATAGTCATCGAGGCATTTCTCTTCTATTCTGAAATTGCTTCCATGTCCTTCATGGCTTTCAATAGCAATCTGCTTGCCGATTCTGTGAAGTTGGTCTACTATTGGCTCAGAGCTTGCGGATGATATTGGATAGAAGCGGTTAATTGCTTGATCTTGACCGCCACTTCTATGAATATCCTCTGTTCTCATGAATCCTTGACTTATCCGTTTACGGTCATTAGGATTCTGCAGATGATTCAACAAGAAGTCATTCCCGACGGCAGCAGTCGCAATCTCTGCATCACTCAGATATGGTGCCCTGTATTTAAGAACTTTCTCATCTTTCAGGCGTTTCATCAGAAGTGGCAGATAGATGACATGGAATCCTATCATCTTTCCCCAGCCCTCAATGACCTCCGGATTATTTTCAAAGAGATCGGAAAGAACTGGATCTTCCTCACTTGCTACGTAAATCAACTCTTTTGGAGCTAACTTCCCTGATAATTTAAACGCAAATTCATTCTTATCGAGATTGTCCAATTTGGGGGAATCATCAATAGGTTTCTTGGGAGGTGGATTGTTTTGAATCTTTTTCAGCATGTTGTTCTCGTAGAGGAACAGCAGGATAAAACCTATGGCGACGACAACATCAATAATATTCCAAATTGTCCTGCCAAGTGTAATCTTGACAAAAGGCTGAAAAAGTAGCGCGAGAATACCAAAAGTCCAAGAGAAGATTTCCTTCTTAGCCGCATAGCTTTTATAAGCCATGACACCAAAGCTAATCACAGCCACAAGCCTGACCAGACTAAAATATCCGATTGGCATTGGGGCAAGGCAAAGCAAAAACATTGCCGCTAGTATCAGATATGTATATCTCATCGTTTAATCCTTTAATATTCTGATCTCGAAACTTCTCCGCAAAATTACGAATAAAAATCTAAAATATATGTCTAACAGTCAAAAATCGACTAAAATCAGGAATCTTTTCTTATTTCACGTGTAAATAACACTTCAATTTCAGTTATCCTTCTGTCTGACTGTCTAAAACACACTTACTTAGTGATTCAATCAAAAGAGTAGTGTTCTCCTTATGTTTATTATTGGCAGCTCTCTGAACACTTCCTTCATCTTTAGGAAAACTTTTTCTTACTTTCAACCAGTCATCAAAAGCTTTAATAAGAGGCTTCTCTGATGCATGAATCTTATTAAACAGTTCATTATAAGCAGTCAGCCTGTCTTCTGAAAGATACTCTTTGACATTTTCATCCTTCTTAATTGATTTAGCAACTTTTTCTACTGTAGCTTTAAATTCTGACTTGATTTTCTTATATTCATCGTCAATTGCGTCCCCAATATCGTTTCTGCTGTAGATACGCATATCGAAATCCCTGCGATATTGCTTGTGAATTCGTTTCAGATCATCAAGACGACACTGTAAGATGGCATTTCGTTCTGCTAGAGAAGCAGGCCCAGCACCACTTCCGCCAAACCAATTCCAGTTGACAACACCCAGGCAAAAGTCATTCAAAGCCTTTTGGAAACCATCCCAAGCGTTAAACTCATCAACAAATGATGAATCGTGTTTTTGAATAGAGCTTGCTTGTGCAGCCGTACGATAGATTAGGAAATCATTCTGGAGGGAAATGTTTACTATCATTCCCATTGTTGTATAGTCTGCATCCTGTTCAAAAAAAGCAGCAATCTCTGTCAGCATTGAGTCTGCCTTTTGTGTTTCTGGCAGATTTGATCCAGGATGAACCGAATCAAAACAATGCGACAAGGCTTTCTCGCACTTTTCATACCATACAGTTCTGCCGATAGTATTGGAGTTGGCAGCAGCAGAATCAAGTCGCCACAGTTGTTCAGCAACAAGAACAAATCCTCGATTAAGGGAATCATGGTGGGGGAACCAGAAACCTAATCTGTCAGAGTCATCTTCTCTAGTCTGGACAGAACTATCGGCATTTTCTTTTTCGGTTACTAGATAAGCTGATTCTTCTTTCTTTTGCTTTGGAATCGCAACTACCACGATTCCTACTATGATTACTCCAATAACACCAAATATAAACTTTTTCATATACTTCAAATTGTCTGAGAGTTAGAAATTATTTATGTTTCCTCTAAAGTAAGGTCAAACTTTCTAATGAGAGTATCTATCTTTCCGTCAGTGGAGTTCCTGATTGCTTCAAGGTAAGCCTTTTGCTTTTCTGAGAAGTTCTTATATAAGAAATAGTCCAATTGAAATAGATACTCCTTTTTTTCTATTTTTCCCTTAGCTTTTAATATCTCCATTAGCCTCATTCCACGTAAGTCTTGTCCTCGCTCATTTTGATAGATATGATATTGTTCATAGTTC
>CACZPB010000215.1 GCA_902782905.1 uncultured bacterium | reverse complement strand
TTTTGAATGAAATAAGATTGATTTGTTATGCCATTGTAATAGAGCATTTTGAAAAATTATATTTTGTGGAAGAATCAGCAGATAACAAAAATAATGCTACTGTAATTTATAAAAATGCCTTTTCATATAGAGTTGGAAGATATATTCCATACATCAAGTCAAGCAATAGCTTGTTTGAATTAATCTATAAGTATTATTTGAATGAAGTAAATTATATTAATGAGCAAATAATATGTGAATATAAGAATTATTTAAAAAATGGGGAAACACCTATATTTTTTAAGGATGATAAAGGACTTCAAGAAAATTTAAAATCCATGGAAAATGATATTGAAAAAGCAACTAATATTGTAGAATTATCCAAAGTTGTTGATGAATATGTGCGTTGGGCTACAATAATACAAACAGATTATTGTGATATTATTGATAAATACAAACAAAAATTAGATGTAATGATTATGACGCTAATAGAAAATGGTGATAATGACACTTTGGATTATTCTGCTGAACTGCTTGAATTTTCGGCAGATGAAGTTAAGTCGATTTTTGAAGATACAATTACTGAAGCTAGAACAAAAAAGATAAGAGTATATATTGATTACCTAAAAAACATGACAAACGATAAAAAGGCATTTGATTACTCATATTATTTACGGAAAAGCTATGAAAGTACATACTATAAATCAATTATAGACGATTGTATAGAGGAATTGCTAATAAAAAGTTCTTTTCCAATAGACGATGTGAATGAAGAAAAATATCATGTATGCTATAATATTATGTATGTATTAGATAAGCATGATGAAGAAAAACTATTGATATATTGTGATGATCTTTCTAAAGAATGTGATGGCATGGCATGTTACCGAATGGAATACATTGTAAAGCAAATTATTAAGGGTTATTAATATTAGTAGGGCAGGTGATATTGTATGCGAACAGTTGAGTATTTGCGAAGTCTTGTTAGGGAATTAGCAAAATTATCTGATGAGGTTGAGTGGGTAGAGTTTAAGTGTAATAACGAAGATCCGGAAAGAATTGCAAAATATATTTCGGGATTGAGTAATTCTGCTACTCTTTGGGAGAAACCCAAAGGATACTTGGTTTGGGGAATTGATGACACCACACATAAAATTGTTGGTACAAAATTTGAATACAGAAAAGCAAAAAAAGGAAATGAAGAGTTAGAAGCATGGTTGGCAAGAATGGTAAACCCTAAGATCAATTTCAAGTTTTATGAGGTTGAAATGGAAAAGGATATTAAGGTGGTTTTAATTGAGATACCATGTGCCGAGGTTGAGCCGACAAAATATACATCTACTGCATACGTTAGGGTGGGTAGCAATTTAAAACCGTTAGTTGACTACAAAGATAAAGAAGCTGAATTGTGGAGACTTTTTGATTCGACATTATATGAATTGAGGATAGCAGCTTCTAATGTACTAGAAGATGATGTAGTAATGTTACTGGATTATTCAAGGTATTACGAGAAGCTGGAATTACCAATTCCAAGGAACAGAGATAAAGTTCTTGAGGATCTTGAAAATGAAAAATTCATCAAAAAAAATGATGCAGGTAATTGGAATATTACAAATCTTGGAGCATTGATGATTGCAAAAGATCTGAAGAAATTTGAAATGCTGGTTAAAAGGACTATTAGGGTTATTTGGTATCAGAATGATTCTAGATTGGAAGCGGTTAGAGAAAAAGAATTTTCTTCGGGATATGTTTTATGCTATGAAGATATTATTGATTATATTATGACAGTAATTCCTCAGAAAGAAGAAATAGTGGATGGCGTAAGGAAGAATATTTATAGCTTTCCGAAAATTGCTATAAGAGAGTTGCTTGCGAATATTATGATACATCAGGCGTTGGAACAACGTGGGACAAATCCGATGGTGGAGATATTTTCCGATAGAATAGAGTTTTCCAATGCCGGAGCACCACTAATTGATATTAACCGTATTGTTGATACTGTTCCTGTATCAAGAAATGAAAATATTGCAGGCTTTATGCATAAATGTGGAATATGTGAAGAACGTGGTAGCGGATACGATAAAATAATTGCTTCAACAAGTAAGAATGCAATGCTTGCTCCAAAGGTTGAAAACCAAAGCAATCAATTTACTAAGGTTATTTTACTTTCAAAGATACCATTTGATCTGACATCAAAAGAGGATCGGATCAGAACATGTTATATGCAGGCTTGTTTTGAGTATGTTAATTTTAGAACAGTTACAAATGCAGATATAAGATCGTTGTTTGGTCTTGAAAATAGTGATAAAGTAAAAAGCTCAAGAATTATAAAGGATACGATTGAAGCAGGCTTGATTAAACCTGTAGATCCGGATACAGCACCAAGATATATGAAATATATTCCGCATTGGGCATAATTTAAGTTTCGCTAAGTTTCAGTAAGTTTCAAAAAAGACGATTTTACGGCTGTATTATAATCAAAAAGTACGCAAAACTGTTGATTTTAAGTGGTTGTAATATGGATTTTAAGTTTCATTAAGTTTCAGTTGTTGTAATTTTGCGAGGTGACTGCGAGGCTATTGCGAGGTTCTGCGAGGCTTACATCATATAATTTAAGTTTCGCTAAGTTTCAAAAAAGACGATTTTATGCTTGTATTATACTTAAAAACAACGCAAAACCGTTGTTTTTAAGTAGTTGTAGTATGGATTTTAAGTTTCATTAAGTTTCAGTTATCGGAAATTACGAGGCTTTGCAAAGTGCTGCGAGGTGACTGCGAGGTTCTGCGAAGCTTACATCATATAATTTAAGTTTCACTAAGTTTCAAAAAAGGCGATTTTATGCTTGTATTATAATTGAATATTCCGGCTACCTTTGAGCCACCTGTCCGGATTTTGAGAGCCACTGTTCCAGATTTCCAGAGCCACCCTTCCGGTGTTTCAG
>CACZPB010000214.1 GCA_902782905.1 uncultured bacterium | reverse complement strand
GTCGCGCCGTCAAGCTCCTCGGCCGCCGTCACATAGCCCATGAAGGACGGCTTCGGCGCGTTGTCGCGGTGGAGGAGGCCGTAGTGGTACTCCATGTTCCCGTAGTTGATGCCGTTGTCGTCCCAGCTGATGCCTTCGTGCAGCTTGTGGACCGTGAAGGTGCGGACACCCTCCTCGAGCGCGAGCGCCGCGTTCAGCACCATGTTCTCGGCGGACTGCCGGTAGCTGTCGGCCCAGCTGTCGTTCGGCTTCGTCTTGACGTAGATTTCGGTGAGGTGGAACTTGGGATTCTTCACTCCGAGTTCCTTTTCAAGAATGCGGCGCGTGCCACGGATCAGGCCGAGGTAGCGCCAGCCGCCACCGTCGAAGTCCGCCGTCCAGTAGCCGCGAGCGGGATGGATCACGTACTCGTCGAGCTTCTCCCAGACATGGTAGTCGTTCATGATGCGCATGAGCTCGGGGCGGAACGAACTCGTGCCGTAGATGATCTTGAAGTCCGCCCCCTGCCGCGCGCGCTCGGCGCGGTAGGCGTCGAGCC
Organism: uncultured bacterium; assembly: GCA_902782905.1. Lineage (GTDB taxonomy): Bacteria > Cyanobacteriota > Vampirovibrionia > Gastranaerophilales > Gastranaerophilaceae > CAG-196. Next base: position 1,496 of record CACZPB010000214.1, on the reverse strand, counting down.
ATGTCTCATAGGCGGAGAAGAGGGCATGGCGCGACTCGTCGGTTCCGCGGTGCCCGATTTCGTTGCCCATCTCGGCGTAGACGATGGCGTCCCTCTTGAGCCGCGCCACACACGCCTGCACGCGGGCGACGTCGTTCGAGTTCCCCGGGTCGAACTTCCGGTTTTTCGCAAAGTCGATCTGCGCGATGGACTCGAACCCGTGTCGGCGCAGACGCGGCAAGTCCGTGCCGCTCCGTATCCACCGCACGCCCATCCGCTCCATGAGCGACAGTTCGTCCTCCTCCTGTCCCTTGAACCCCTGCCAACTCGGAATCACCCCGAAGACGGATGCGTCGCGGTGGCGGAATTCGTGCGGCGGCAGGAAGGCGACGGTCGTGCGCGCGAAGATATCGTCCACATCCACGCCTCCCTCGACGAACCAGATTCCGCGTTCAGCGGGCAATTTCTCCACGAGCTCGCCGCGTTCGCCGGGCTTAAGCTTCATATCCACCGTGCGGTCGAACGGCGCTTCGCCATCCCAGTCGCGCGCAAAGAACCGCACCTTGGCAACGGCGTTTGTCACGCCCGTGTTCGAGACCCGGAGCGTCACCTCGGGCGTGCCGGAGTCGAAGATGTTGTTGCGCCTCGGCGTGGTCAGGGCGACGGCAAAGGGCCGCCCCGCGATGCGGGCGGCGACCTCGAAGCCCTCCTCGTCGGGACGGGCTGTATAAAGCGTGAAACGTGCCGTCGCCATCCCGTTCGAGACTGACGAAAAGCGGAGATTCTCCGATATGCCGCCGCTCCAGTTCTCGTCACCGTCGACAACGTACCAGATCGCCGACCGCGCATCACCAAGCCGCTTCAGCTTCACGTTAAACTTCTCGAACGGTTCTCCCTCCATTGGATTCGCGGCGCACCGCGTCCAAATGCCATGCTTCTCCGGGTAACCCGTCTTGCCCATTCCCTTAGCAAGACGCAATGTCCCCTGTGCGCCGCGTGGATTGAAGTTCGTCGCATTTAAGAGCGCATAGTCGAGCGCGAACTTTCCCGCCTCTTCCCGCAGCGTCGCGGCGAGGGAGACATCGGGACGGTCCGCCACGGAGAAGGCGAGCGCGAGCGATCCGTCTTCATTCGTCGAGATGCCCGTCACCTGTGACCACTTGTTCCCCGCAAAGTTGAACTTAACGGGGCCGACGAAGATGACGGGGCGGCTCGTGGCGTCAGTCAGCCACACGCCGTCTGTGCGAGGCAACATTCCACCAAACACAGCGGATGAAAGCGCCAGCAGAGTCGCCGCGGCAGCAAGCAGAATTGGCTTTCGTGCAGTCATGTTTCTATTATGCCTTATTCGTCTGTTTACCGGTTTGTTAGCTGAACTGTCCTCCATCCCTCCGCAGGGACGGAGATGCCGTCGGCGGTGGCTGCGGTCATGCCGTAGTTGACGTAGACGCGGGTGCCGTTGGAATATGTTGTGCGCCACACGTCGCCGCCAAGATGGTCGTGCTCTTCCATGAATT
>CACZPB010000213.1 GCA_902782905.1 uncultured bacterium | reverse complement strand
TAAATTCGATGCTGATAAACAATACATTGAAAATGAACTAAAAAAATATAAATTTAAAAGCAAAGAGACTCCTCAGCACTATGCATTTTCGTTAATGGGAGGAGAAAATATAAAAATAGATGATTTTTCTTTATATGTAATTGATGGTGGTTTAGATAGATGGGCTAAAAACTACGGAATTGGTGTAAATAAAGATTTTAATCAAATTCTTTATTATTACACCAATCCCGACTAATTTTATTGCTTTTTCTTTATTCTCATCCTTATTGGAATAACTAAAGAATAATTTTCTAGCAAGCAAAAATTGATAAATTAAAATTTTATATTTACAAATTGTTACATCTATTTTTATTAGTTTTATTTTTTATAAATTCAATAAAATACTTAAGAACAATGGCTATTAATATTGGTAAATATAAAATTGTAACAGAATAAAGTAATACATACAGAATAACATTATTTTGAGATAGGTTGTATAAAAATCCTTTTTGTACGAAGAAATTATAAATAAAAAAATCTAATAAGATAATAGACAAACAGATTATTAAATTATATTTTTTGACTAAAGACCATTTGGCATTTGCCATACAAAAACCATGTAGGGCAATGCCAAATAATAAAATAAATCTTATAATTGACACACATATGTATATTATAAAATACCATACTGCAAAAGCATAACTTGATAACTGTGGTTCATAATAATTACAAAAAATAATAAATATTTTTATACATATTATTGGTATAAAATATAAGAAAGAAAATATTAGAGTAGTTATTACAAAATTTACCATTTGATATGTTTTTATACTCATTTTTTTTAATGCTAAAACAAGAAACAAAAATAATATCAAAAATATAAAATACAAAGTACTCATTACCAATTTACCTTTTTTCTAATATTAATTACTATATAATAATTCTTATATAATCCCCGTTCTTGCATATCATAACCCCATTTATTAGGAATATCAAGCAATTTTTCTATAGGTTTATCCTCAAAATTACTATAATCTAGAATCTTTGCTGTATAAATACCATTATCATCTACTTTTTGGTCAACAATCATTGCTTCGTGTATAAATGCGTGCTTATCTATTTTTTGATTATTTTTCAAAAAATCGGTTTTATTTGATTCGAAAAGGATTCTTTCATCTTTCAAAGGTTTTCCTTGAATGACATCTTCTCTTATTTTTGTCAAATGTTCTTCTAGTTCAGAAGAATTTTTAAAACTGATAGCAACATCAGAATGTTCATTATAAATTACACCCCTATCATTATCTTTTGCCCCCATTGTTTTTAAAGAATTTTTATTCTTGATACTATCAATCGCATTCAAATCATTCATAACAATTGCATTTTTGTCATTTTTTGCAGCTTCCATATTTTTCATACCATTTACTGTTGCATCTGATGACATAGGAAAAATTTTATGTAATCCTTTTTCATAACCAAATTCTTGAATTTTTTCCATAACACTCATTTTATTATGCTTATGTATTTCACTCGCACCGCCTGTTACGGTGCCTTGTTCATCTGTGGTAATATCATCACTTTTGACATTATCATTTGTATTGTTTTCCGCACTGCTACCTTCGGGCTTGCTTCTCCAATGTCCTCGGACTTCTGTTCCGTCGTCACGAGTGTATGCTTCTACCCAAACTGCATTGGGAGAACTTTTGAGTTCTCCCTCACTTGGTATACCAATAGAGTTGTGTTGAGCCATTATCTCGTCTTTTCTTGAAAATGCCTCTCTTACACTCATGTCTGCGATATTTTTCCTTGAATATATTTTATCTTCGTTTGTATAACTATTTCTGTAATTCTTGTATTTCATTCTCATCCTCCTGTTCTAATATATTTTCTAAAACCTTGATAAAATCTTCTGGTTTTGCTTTGTCACCTTTTTCTTTATTGACTTTTTGTAATAAACCTAACAATAGTGCTAAGGTATTAACATCTAAATTTGGATTTTGTGTGGGTAAATTATTTTGTGACAAATTGTTTTGTGATTGTTGAGTTTCTGCGTTATTGTCAGGCAATGCTTGATTTGTTGCCCCATCACCCTGTCCCTCTCCTGCGGGGAGGGGAGACTGCTCGTTTACTTCGTTTACCCCCACATTTACCCCCACATTTACCCCTAAAAATCTTTCAGGATTATCAATACCTTTTTGTTTTTCACTTCACTTCCAAGCTTGTAATAAATACTACAAGCCAATTGTATTTACCCCTACCAAACGAAAATTTCCTCTAAATTGAGTGGTATTACTTTTGCAAACTTTTCTACTGCACTAACGACGAGGTC
>CACZPB010000212.1 GCA_902782905.1 uncultured bacterium | reverse complement strand
GGAGAATATAAAAATGGCACATAAGAAAGGTATGGGATCTACCCGTAACGGCCGTGATTCGGAAGCTAAGCGTTTAGGCGTTAAGAAATTCGGCGGTGAAATGGTTAAGACTGGTAACATTATCGTTCGCCAAAGAGGAACCAAAATTCATCCGGGTAACAATGTAGGAATAGGTTCTGATGATACTTTGTTTGCTCTTATTGACGGACAAGTTAAGTTTGAACCTCACAGACGTGACAGAAAACAAGTTTCTGTATACGCTGTATAGTGTGAATTACAAGAAATAGAGAGCTCCTTATCACTTTATGTGAGGAGCTTTCTGCTTTCAAATTATGTGTGGACTTTCAATAAAGTTTAAAGATCAAAAATGTGTATTATTTATGGAGGAGTTAAAAATGAACATTAGCCCGGTATCACAAACTAATTTTGGCGCAAAAACAATTTTCAGAATGCCCTTAAAAACCGGAGAAACTGCAAAAGTAACGATAAAAGAAAAAGGTTACAATATTACCAACATTACTTACGAGATTTGGAAGAAAGGTAAAGTGACCGATTCTAAGCAGTACAAAAATAAAAACGGGCTCGATGATAATACTGTAGCAAAGGTTATTACAGAGCTGGAAGAAAAAGCGAAAAAAGGCGTAGAATTCTTCCCTTTGTTTTCAAAAGCTCAAGTTGAAATGTATAGATAAAATTTGATAAATGAGCCTAAATATTGTATAATTTTCTCGTATTACGAATAGCGAGAGATGTTGTTATGAGCGAAATTTGTAAAAATTGGACGCAGTGGTTAAAGCAGAATCGTTTCGCGGGGCAAACTCCGGAAATGATTGAGCAAACTACAAGATGGTTAGAAGCAGTAAGAGATGTTATTTTGGTTTATGCAGAAATTATGGAACATGAAACCGTAATTGATATTGGCTGCGGAACCGGACTTTTGGCGTTCAAGGCTCTTGAATTGCAAGATTGCAAGGGAAAAGTTATTTTCTCGGATAAGTTTCAGGATTGTTTGGACGATTGCCAAAAAATTCTTGATGAGATGGAGATTAAAGAAGGATATGAAATGCTTCAATCTCCAATTGAGCACATAGCGCTTCCGGAGAGCTCGGTTCATAAAGCTTTGATGCGTTCTGTATTGGTGCATGTGGTCAACAAACAGCCGGCAATCAATGAAATTTACAGAATTTTAAAACCCGGAGGAAAACTTTGTGCATTTGAGCCTGTAATACGTTCAAATACAAGATATTGGCAAATTCTTCACCCTGCATTTATTGACAGATTTGATGATTTTAAAAAAGCTGAAAATGAAATAATGGAAAATCCTCTGGACTCGCTTTGTAATTTTGATGAAAATACGTTGAAAATGAATTTGGAGATTGCGGGTTTTTCTATTCCTGATGTAAAGTTACAAGAGGTTAAGTCCAGCTATGTTGTTCAGCCAAATATGGTAAAAGAGTGGTTTGTAAATCCTCCATCTCCAAATCAACCTTCTACTAAAGAAAGATTTTTGAAATATTTTGACGAACCTACTGTTAACAAATTCATGCAGGATGTTTCAAATTATCTGACAGGCAGAAAAATAGATTTGAAAACAAATGCAGTATTTATCAATGCAACAAAATAAGGATATGTATAATGAATAAACAAACAGCAATTATAATTCCTGCAAGGTATGGTTCTTCAAGATTAGAAGGGAAGCCCCTATTGAGGGCAAATAACAAGCCTATTATCCAATGGGTTTGGGAAAAAGCTTCTAAGTGTAAAGGTATCGACAGAGTTATCATAGCGACAGATGATGAGCGTATATATAATACTTGCAAAGAATTTGGTGCAGAAGTAGAGATGACCTCATCAGAGCACAAGAGCGGGAGTGACCGAATAGCCGAAGTCGCGCTTAGACACCCAGAAATTGCGTATATAATAAATCTTCAGGGTGATGAACCTTTGATAGAAGATTCTAATATTGAACTTGTGAGAAAAGGGGTTGTAGAAGACGAGTCCGCTGATATTTCCACATTAGTTAGAGAAATTAAGGATATGGATGAAGTAAATAACCCGAATCTTGTAAAATGTATTTTTGATGTGAATAATTTTGCAATGTATTTTTCGCGTGCTAAAATTCCCTATGAGAGAAATGAAGGTAAGTCAAAATTCTATGGGCATTTGGGCATATACGGATATAAACGGGATGCTCTTTTTAAGATGACTTCACTTCCGCAGACAACTTACGAAATGTCTGAGAGTTTGGAGCAGCTTCGTGCACTACAAAACGGTATGAAAATAAAGGTCGCAGTTGTGGATAATGTTCCGGTAGGGATTGATACATTGGAAGATTTTAAAAAGTTTCGCACTCTCGTTGAAGGAGTTGTGGTTTGAATTTAAAGACTAAAATAACCGGAATACATTATGATAAGAGTGCAAAAGGTTTGCTTTTCAGTTTGTTAAAATTTTGCTCCATATTTTATGGAATAGCAAGCGGGGCTAAAAATTATTTATATGATAAAGGGATAATAAAACCCAAAAAGGTTAACGCATTTGTTGTATCTGTCGGCAATTTTACAACCGGCGGCGTCGGAAAAACTCCTGTGGTTGCGGAGCTTGCGAAGTATTATATTTCAAAAGGTGAAAAACCTGCAATCGTTTCAAGAGGGTATGGCGGAAGGCTAAATAATAAAATAGTTCACGTTATTTCAGACGGAATTAATCTTTATTACAGAGCTGATATGGCAGGAGATGAGCCGTATTGGTTGGGTGTTAATTTGGATGGGTGTGCGGTTTTGACTTGCTCAAACAGGTACAAAGCAGCAAAATATGCTATAGAGGAGCTAGGATGTACGAAAATTATTCTCGATGACGGATTCCAGCACAGAAAACTTTATAGGGATTTGGATTTGGTGCTGGTGGATTCGGAAAAAATGTTCGGGAATGAAAACTTGCTTCCAGCTGGACCTTTGAGAGAAGGTATGGAAGGTTTTAACCGTTTAAACAAGCTTGTAATAGTGAGCAAAAATAAAGAGCATTCAAGAGCTGAAAAGCTTGCTAAAATAATGACGAAAAAGATGCTTAAGCCCCTTCCCTCTGACTCATCATTCACGCAAGGACAAGTAGGGCGTTCTGTTGTTGTTTGCAAAACCGAGCCTGATTATATCTACAATATAGTTTCCGGAGAACATTTGGAAAAAGGTGCTGAGATTACTGCTTTGTCAGCAATTGGCCAGCCGGAACAGTTTTATAAGTTTTTGGAAGATGATTATGTTATCAAGGATAAAATAACTTTTGATGATCATCACAGTTATATTAAAGAAGATATTGAAAATATTGAAGGAAATATTGTAACAACAGAAAAAGATGCTGTAAAATTGGCTCTTTTGGGTAAAGGTAACATTTATGCGCTAAAATTAAAAACTATATTGCCTGTTGAAGAAATTCTGAATTAATGTTACAATTTACCCCAGAAAAAGCAGCCGGATAATCGCGCGGGGTAAATTATTATCTTGTGAGGAAAGTCCGTGCATCCAAGGACAGATTG
>CACZPB010000211.1 GCA_902782905.1 uncultured bacterium | reverse complement strand
TACTCTAAATTCATCAACCATATTTTTTATTCCTTATTTCTTTTTATTTCAAAGCTGTTGTTTCTGTCTTCGTCAGCACCGTATAGTATATCTGTTCCCATAACCCTGATTTTTGCATGAGTTTGTGTTTCTTTAAGGTTTGTTTCTTTTAAAAATATATCGACAATTGTGCGATTTTTATTAGTATTTATATTGATAACCCTAAATGCGTTAGGGAATGATACAAGTGATGGGGTGGTGATGTAGACAATATTATTACTTTGTTTTGCCCTCGCACAGTGATAATGCCCTTGCAGTACAATTATCGGATTATTATAACTTCTTAGTAAATGCTTTACGTCATACTCATTATTCAGTCTGTGATTAGGACTTGAAAACGGTTCATCTATGGGCACATGTGTGCAAATTATTACTGTATCATCACTGTGGTTATCTAATTCTTCTTTCAGCCAATCAAGCTCTTCTTTTGGAATTTCTCCGTTTGTAGTAACTTTATAGTCAATTATTGAATCAAGACAAATCACTCTGTATCCGCGCTTTGGAGTAAAAGCATAATAAATATTTTTTTGATTCATTCTGTCGTTAGCATTAGCCAAAACTTGGATGAATTTTTGTTTAGTTAAATCTCCGTCAATACTTATATCGTGATTTCCGTCTATAGCATACCAGGGGTAAATGAGTTTATCCGCATGTTGTGTAAATATTTCAAGCTCAGAGACTTTCGGTTTGTTGATTAAATCTCCGGTAAACATTACAAAATCGTATGCACCTGATGTATTAATCTGTGAAATTACATCGTCTAACAAATCCCCTGATTTTTTCAAAAATTTATATGAAGTATTTTCTTCAAATGATGAAAAATGAGCATCACTGACTTGCGCAATTCTAAGGTTGTTGTTTGCGGCAGTGCAAACTTGAGAGCCAATGAAATATGCAATAACAAGGGTTAATACAAGATTAACCAGCTTTGTAAAAAATGATTCCTGCTTTTTTTTATAATGTTCTTTTGACATGTCACAATTTATAATAATTCATTTTCAACATTTAATCAATCAAAAGGATGTATGAGATTTAGCTTTTTAAATAATTTACAACTTTATTTATTTTATCATCTCTCGGGATTTCGAGTTGGATAATCTCTCCGTCAAATGGTTTTGGGAAAGATAGTTTATAAGATTGGAGCACTTGTTCTTCTGTTTTGACCTTAATTTTACCAAAACCGTAGAGCGTGTCGTTATAAACAGGATGTCCGATGGAAGATAGGTGAACTCTGATTTGGTGGGTTCTTCCTGTAATAAGATGAACTTCAATAAGAGTTGCTTCTTTAAATCTTTCAAGAACTTTAACCTCTGAAATGCTTTCTTTTCCGCCTTCCAAAATACACATTTTTTCTGGATGCTTAGGATTTCTGCCGATTGGCTTGTTTACAACAAATTCATCTTGTTCTATTACCCCTTTTACAACGGCTAAATATCTTTTATCCGTTTCTCCGAGTTTCATTTTATCTACAAGATAATTGTGCGCTTCATTGTTTTTTGCAATCATCAAAAGCCCTGATGTATTTCTGTCAAGCCTGTGCAAAATTCCCCGCCTGAAATCTCCGTTTACATCTGAAAGATTCTCACCGTATTTATATAAAAGAGCATTGACCAAAGTTCCGCTCGTTTCAATTGTTGTGGGGTGAGTTAACATGCCTGAAGGCTTATTGACAACAAGCATGTTCTCATCTTCCCAAACAATATTCAAAGGAATATTTTCAGGCTCAATCTTCGGAACATTTATACTTGTCTCGACTTCAACAATATCACCTGTTTTTACCGTATAAGAGGGTTTCACTTCTTTGGAATTAACTTTTATATCTCCCGACTTTATTGCACCCTGAAGTTTTGAGCGGGAAAAATCAGGCAGATATTCCGCCAAATATGCGTCAAGTCTTTTTTCTTCTGTTAATTCATCAATTATCAGCTTCATTGTTTTTTTTAAAATTCTTTTTAATAATGATTATGACAAGCGCAAAAACGCTTATATTTATAAAAATATCGGATATATTGAATACGGGAAAATCAATAAAATTAAGCTTGATAAAATCTCTTACAAAACCAAAGCTTATTCTCTCATACATATTTGAAAAAATTCCCGAGATTAAGAGCGATGAGCAAAATACAGCAAAAAGCGGTGCGGTTTTTATGTGTCTTATTGTGTAAAAAATAATAGCCAATATTGCTATAACAGAGAATGCTATCAAAAAGATTTTAGAACCTTCAAGAAGACTAAACGCAGCACCTTCATTTTGCACATAAACAAAATCAAAAACAGGGTTTTGGGAAAGTTTATATCCGTATCTTAAAATACTATCCGTAATCAAATTATTAAACAAGACAAAAAATATCATTGATACAAAGAAATATAAAATTCTACTATTCTTTGACATTCTTTTCCTCATTAACCTTATTTACATTAACTCTTATAATTTGATACCCAAATCCGGTAAGACTCAATTTTAGACTCAAATCTTTGATGTCTGCTTTTGTAAATCCTACTGAAGCTACAACATATTCATTTGCGTTATCACTGTTAGCTATAAAAAGTCTTTCTAAAATATTATCTTCAGGCATTTTTCTAAAAACTTCTTTTGCCTGTTTTTGAGGATATTCAACTTTATCTTTGGCAATTGAAGCTATTGCGAAAGTGTCTTTGGGCGGAGTAAACTCTAATGTTGCCGTGTATTCATAATTTGGGTCAACAACGTGCGGAGCGGATAACTTTATGTCGGTGTTAATAGCTTCTCCGTACAACATTGAAGTTCTCTCGTCCAGAACTTTGTCTGAATAAACTTTCCATTTCCCGTCAAATTTTTTGAGGTAATAAATGCTGTTTGCTTCGCTTTTTAAAATTCCGTTCATTTTTTTTGAAACCGGAATATTTGCAAAAGAGGTTTCAACTAGCTTAACCTCAGCTGTATCACCGTTAAAATCTATATCTTTTATTTTAATACCGTATTTGATATTGTCGTATGTACTCCAAAGATCTTTCACAAGCTTTGAATATGTATCCAAATCAAATCCGTCGGCGTTTAAATAATCCTTATCATAAGTTGATATAAATTTGTCAAAATTTGTTCTGTTTGCGTATCTGACTTGAGAATTCAGTACGGATTTTATTGAACGTATATCTTTTTGAGAATAATTCGCTGAATTATTATCCGCAAAAGCCGTTAATGACAGGAACAGTGAGAGTATTAAGATGTATAAAAATTTCTTCATAGATACAATTATACACAAAAAGCTTAAAAACAAGAATAATCTAAACAAATGACTTACTTTTTTTTTAGCAATATGATATAATCTAAGATAATTTAGGAGAAAATATGCCAAATATAGACATAGATAACGAATTTTTAGAGCTTTTTTATAAAATAACAAATAAGGACGTACCTGACGCCGTTGATGGAAATTCACTTAAAGAACAATTATCAGAAGTTGTAGAAGTAATGAAAGAGATTAATTCTACCGCCAAGAAACCATATGCGAGCAAAGCACTTGGAACTTTTGAGGAGGATATAGAGGGTGCGGGGCCTGCTATTTTAGTTGTTGATGACTTAGGTGTTATTACTTATCAGCTCAAAGTTTTGCTTTCCAAATTTGATTGTGACATAGACTGCTCGCAAGAAATTTATGACGCTGTGAACAAATATAAAAGGCGCAAATACAGATATGTAGTCATGGACTTGTTTATTCCGACTGAAAGGGAAGGTTTTATTCTTCTCACGGAACTCAAAAAAATGGCCAATACTTCGGGGAGTAATATTATAATCGGCGTCATAACTGCTTCTCCGAGAAAAGAAATAGAGCAGCAATGCAAGGCTCGCGGAGCAGATTTCTTTTTGGAAAAAACTAACGATTGGCAGAATACACTTTTAGAGATTATGGACGGATACATAAACGCCGGAAAACAAGACGAGGACGATTTCTAATATGGAACAAAAATCCATTTTTTCAGTTATTTCCCCGATTATGGCAGGTCCTTCAAGCTCTCATACAGCAGGCGCTGTGAGACTCGGGCTTATGGCGAGAAATATTTATAACACTCAATTTAAGTCAGTCAAATTTGTTCTCTATAACTCTTTTGCAACAACCGGTTTTGGTCACGGTACGGATAAAGGTCTGTTGGCGGGAGTTTTAGGGTATTCTGTAGATGAGCCCAGAATAAAACATATTTTTGAAATAGTTAAAGATGTTGATTATTCTTATGAATATGTGCAAGATATCTCAAGACATCCGAATTCCGTTGACATAATTTTTGATGGCGGGAAAATGACAGTTTCAGGAGATTCTGTTGGAGCCGGGGAAATCAGAATTAATAATATAAACGGATTTGCAGCAAATATTGACGGAGTGTATGATACGCTAATTATGATGTACAAAGATAAACCGGGGATGATTTCAACGGTGAGCGAAATCATTCAGAAACAGAAGGTTAATATTGCATCACTTCATTGTGACAGAGCTTCAAAAGGCGGAGAGGCGACAATGTATATTGCGCTTGATGTTCCGGTCGGCGAAGATGTCGTATCCAAGATTAGAGAAATTAAAGACGTATTTTTTGTAACGAATATCAGGAAGTTAAAATAATGGCAATACTATCATTTGAAGACTTGGTTAAAAGGTGTAAAGAGGAAAATAAATCCGTAAGCGAAATTGCACAAGAAAACGAGGCAATGCTCTCAGAAACGTATGTTGATGCGGTAAGGCTTCGAGTTTTAGAGAACCTTTTAGCAATGAGAAATGCTATTAAAAACGGCCTAAAGTCTACTGAAAAATCCGTAAGCAATTGGTGCGGTGATGATTGTGTAAAACTTCCACAGAGGTATGCTAAGAAAGGCGCTTTATTTGGAAAAGTTTTTGAAAAAATAACGACTTATGCTCTTGCAACAGCAGAAGAAAACCTTAGAATGGGCAGAATAGTTGCTTGTCCGACAGCAGGTTCTTGCGGAATAGTTCCGTCTGTAATTGTTGCAGTATCAGAGGAAGAAAATATCAGCGAAAAAGTTCAAGTTGATGCACTTTTAACCGCCGGAATTATAGGCTTAATCGTTTCTAATAAGGTTCAGCTTGCAGGTGCAGTTGCAGGGTGTCAGGCTGAGTGCGGAGTGGCTTCAGCTATGGCAGCCGGTGCACTTGTGCAAATGCTCGGAGGTGAAGTGGATGAAGTAATACAGGCTTCTGCTCTTGCTATGAAGAATATACTGGGCTTAACCTGCGACCCTGTTTGCGGACTTGTGGAAGTCCCTTGCATTAAGAGGAATGCTTTTCTTGCCGTTCACGCCGTTACTGCTGCTGAGCTTGCGCTCTGCGGAGTAGAGAGCAAAATCCCTATTGATGAAATTGTAGATACTCTGAAAATTACGGGTCAGATGATGTCTCCGCTTCTAAAAGAAACCGCAAAAGGCGGACTCAGTCAAACAAAAACAGCGCAGGAACTTGAAAAGAAATTGTATGCAACAAAATAATCAGCATAGCAATAAAAATTGATCGGGTTTTAACCCGACCTATTCTCTATTCTCTGAATATATTTACCCCCTTGATTTTTTAAATTGTTTGTCATAATATTTTTATGTCAGAAAAAACCCACATTTGAATATCTTTTAAACTCCGAATTTTCGGAAGTTTTGTTTGACTAAAATTTTGATATTTGAATGTAAAAATATAGTCGAAAGAAAATAGTGTTACAACTCACAAAAAATAGAAAGGTATAACATGACAGAAGAAAATTTAGAAAACAAAGTTGAAGAAGTTGTTGAAGAAGCAGCTGTAGAAGAATCTGCAGAAGCAGTTGAAACAACAGAAGACGCAAGCGAAGAAGTTGTTGAACATCTTCCTGCAAAAAAACAACGTGGCAGAAAGAAAAAAGTTGAAACTCAAGAAGCAAAACCTGAATCAGAATGGAAAGAACAAGTTGTTCAAATCAGCCGTGTAACAAAGGT
>CACZPB010000210.1 GCA_902782905.1 uncultured bacterium | reverse complement strand
TTCATAAGAGCCGGCGATTTGGTTTTGTCTTGCAGCTTTTTACGTTCTTGACGAACCAGCTGATTCATTGTAGGCATGTTTGTTCTCCTTATGTTAGCCTTAGTAATACTTTTGTTTTGAGTGATTGAGAATTAATAAGTGACTAAGTGTTTTTAAGTTTTGCCTTGTCATCAAATAGTCATTTGCTTATTTATATTTCTTTTCCACTTAAAACCCCCATAGCCGTCAAATCCGGCAAGAAAATTTCGACCAGGGTAACTAAATGGTAAAACGAACAAAGATGAGTGTCAATGAAGAATATGAATTAGCGAATAAATGTAAAATTTTGTAACAAAACAAATATGTTGTGCAATTGTATGCCCCAAAAATTTTTTATATATATGGAAAGTAACACAAGGATAAAAATGGAAATCGTTAAAAATGAAAAATTATTAGATAGCTTGGACTATACTCATTATTTGCTTGAACAAAGAAATAATGAGAATAGGTGTGCCGAGAAGTTTTCAAACGCTTTGATTGCAGGCAGAATAGCGCAAATGAGTCTGCATAATTGGATAAGTTTGTCGGCATAAGGCTTAGTCTTACAATTCTATGATGCTTATTAATTCTTTACGCTGAAGTTTGTTTATTGTATAATTTTCCTCAAAAGAGGGAAAATTTTTGAAGCAATCAAAACTTACATTAGCAATATTTGCGGCATTATTTTTAGGCATAATTACAGGTTGGGCATTTCCTGATTTTGCGGTAAAAATGCATGTTTTGGCTGAAATATTCTTGAGAATGGTCAAGATGATTATTGCGCCGCTTCTTTTTGCCACTTTAGTTGTTGGGATTGCAGGACATGGTGATGTAAAAAGCATCGGCAGACTTGGTATAAAAACGATTGCTTATTTTGAAATTGTGACAACAATCGCTTTATTTATAGGTCTTGGCTTCGCGAATTTGTTTAAACCCGGTGAAGGGATGGGAAACATATCAACCGCTCATAACGGCTTAAACAGTATCGTCCAATCAGCAGCGACAACGCAGCACAACTCTTTTGGAGAATTGCTTTTAGGTTTATTCCCCACAAGTATTTTCCAGTCTATGGCGGAAGGCAATTTGTTGCAAATTGTAGTATTTTGTATATTCTTTGCTTTAGCAATTTGTGCTATCGGAGAAAAAGCAAAACCTGTTGTAAATGTATTAAACTCTTTGGCTTCAATAATGTTCAAGTTTACGGAATATGTAATGTATTTTGCCCCGATAGGTATTTTTGGTGCAATTGCATATACTGTAGGCTCAAACGGAATTCATATACTGTTAAATTATGGTAAAATAATCCTTTCACTATATGTTGCACTGGCAGCATTTGTGTTATTTGTGCTTTTTGCGGCTTGTAAAATAGTTAAAATTTCTATTAGAGCTCTATTTAAAGCACTGCAAGAGCCTGCACTATTAGCTTTTACTACGGCAAGTTCGGAAGCGGCTTTGCCAAAAGCTATGGCTATAATGGAAGATTTCGGTGTACCAAAATCTATTGTGGGTTTTGTTATGCCAACCGGATATACATTCAATCTTGACGGTTCAACACTTTATCTTGCTATGGCAGTAATTTTTTCAACGCAGTTAGTAGGACACGCACTTACTTTTGAACAGCAGTTAGTCATAATGTTTGCTCTTATGCTTACGAGTAAGGGTATTGCAGGAGTTCCAAGAGTAGCGCTTATTGTTCTTGCTGGAACGCTTACAAGTTTTGGAATTCCAATCCTTGGTGTTGCAATTCTTTTGGGCATTGACCAAATTCTTGATATGGGAAGAACCACTGTAAACCTTATCGGAAACTGTGTTGCAACTGTAGTTATAGCAAGATGGGAAAACCAATTTGATTACTATAAAATGAGTAATTTTATAAAGAATAAAAACAGAAAATTAGCAGCCGTTGCTAATATAGAAGATTATAAAGAAGAAAATCAAAACGGAGGAATAAATGGAGTATAAAGAGACTTTGAACTTGCCTCAAACCACTTTGGAGATGAGAGCTAATGCTATAAAAAAAGAACCTGAAACACAGAAGTTTTGGGAAGATAATAATATTTATGAAAAAATAAACGCAGGCAAAGATAAAACAAATTCATTTGTTTTACACGACGGTCCTCCGTATTTGAGCTCAGATAAAATCCACGTAGGTACGGCATTAAACAAAATTTTAAAAGACGTTCTTTTAAAATACAAGGCAATGAGAGGTTATTATACTCCTTATGTTCCTGGTTATGACGCTCATGGTTTACCGATTGAAAATGCGGTAGTTAAAAACATAAAAGGCGGAAGGCACGCTATTACTGAAGGTGAGCTCAGAGCGAAATGCAGAGAATACGCTATGAACAGTCTTAAAGGGCAAGAAGCAGCGTTCAGAAGGCTTGGTGTTTTAGGTAATTGGGAAAATCCTTATCTTACAATTAATCCCGAATACGAAGCAGAGCAGGTTAGAGTATTCGGCGAAATGTACAAAAAAGGTTTTGTAGAAAAGGGTTTGAAACCTGTTTATTGGTGCGCTTCCTGCGAAACTGCGTTAGCCGAAGCAGAAGTTGAGTATGCTGATGTTTCGTCTAAATCAATCTATGTGAGATTCAGGTTTGACGAGGATTCAACAGAGAGAATAAATATTAACATTATTCCAAACAATGAAAAGCCTGTATATGCAATAATTTGGACAACAACTCCTTGGACAATCCCTTCTAACGTTGCAATATCAATGCACCCGAGATTTGAGTACCAACTTTTTGAGTACAAAGGTGATGTTTATGTTGTTGCAAAAGATTTGCTGGGAAGATTCATTGATGACGCAGGTTGGGATGAAAGTGAAATCAAACTTATAGAAACTGCTATTGGTGAAGATTTTGAGCTTATGGAAGTTTTACACCCGCTTGTAGATAGGAAGTCCAAGATTATTTTAGGCGAACATGTTACGTTGGATGCCGGTACAGGTCTTGTACATACAGCTCCGGGGCACGGTCTTGAGGACTATGAAGTAGGTTGTAAATATGGGATAGATGTATTTTCACCGCTTGATGCTTCAGGTTGTTGGAAAGAAGAAGTTAATATTCCGGAATTAGTTGGTGTACCGTACTACAAGGGCAATGATATGGTAATAGATATGTTGCAAAATTGCGGAGCATTGGTATATCAAAATGAAATAAATCACTCTTATCCTCACTGTTGGAGATGTAAGCATCCTGTAATATACAGAGCAACACCGCAATGGTTTGTTAAGGTAGATAAATTCCGTGAGCAGGCAATGGAGGCTATAAAGAATGTAAAATGGATTCCTGCAAGCGGTGAAAGCCGTATAGGAAATATGGTTGCAGGGCGTACAGACTGGTGTATTTCCCGCCAAAGAGCTTGGGGCGTTCCAATTCCGATTTTCTATTGTGAAGAATGCGGAGAAGTTATCTGTACAGACGAAACCATAGAAAATATAGCTAAAATATTTGAAAAAGAAAGCTCTGACGCTTGGGTTAACAGAAGTGCAGAAGAACTTTTACCTGAAGGTTTTGTTTGCCCAAAATGCGGTAAAAAACACTTCAGGCAAGAAAACGATATTATGGATGTTTGGTTTGATTCAGGCATTTCTTGGAGAGCTGTTGTGGAAAAAAGAGCGGATGAACTCGGTCATACACCTGTTGATATGTACTTAGAGGGTTCTGACCAACACAGAGGCTGGTTCCAATCTTCACTTTTGACATCAATTGCAACACAAGGTAAGGCACCTTATAAACAAGTACTTACACACGGTTTTGTATTCGGTGAGGACGGAAGAAAAATGTCCAAGTCATTAGGTAACTACATTAGACCTGATGATATTATCAAAAACTATGGTGCCGATATTCTAAGACTTTGGGCAGCGTCAGTAGACTACAAAAACGATACAAAAATCGGTGATAACATTGTAAAACAGCTTGCTGAAATCTTCAAAAAAACCAGAAATACTGCAAGATTTTTGCTGGGCAATATTCACGATTTTGATCCAAACTCAGATTACGTAAAATACGACGAACTCAAAGCAATTGATAAATTCGCTTTGCATAAGCTAAATAAGGTAGTGGCAGAAGTTACGGAAGCTTTTGAAAATTATGAATTTTATAAATATTTCCAATGTTTGCAAAATTTTGCAGCAGTTGATTTGAGCTCGTTCTATCTTGATATTGTAAAAGATAGACTTTATACAGCCGGCAAAAAATCTCTGTCAAGAAGAGCTTGCCAAACAGTTCTTTATGAAACATATCAAACTCTTGTAAGAATTGTAGCACCTGTAATGCCTTTCCAAGCAGAGGATATGTGGCAAAATACTCCTGAAAACCAAAG
>CACZPB010000209.1 GCA_902782905.1 uncultured bacterium | reverse complement strand
TTGTGATTTCTTCAACGCTTAGTCCTTTGTATTCGGTAACAATTGCAACTTGAGCCTTATCGATTTTTTCCTTGATAAGTTTAATCTTATCGTCTTTAAAAGCTTTTGTTGACATTTTTGCTCCTTTAATTATTGTCTTACACATTTATGTGCTATTTATTTTATCGGAGTTTCCTCCGCTCGACCTTTATTTACATACAAAAAAGATTTCGCAATCTTTTTTATAATCGCAAAATCCACCATTTAAAGCTATTTATACTTTATTGTCGGAGATGTTTGATAAAGGATAATCCCTTATTTGCACCTCTGGAATCTCGGCTAGCACTTTATTTGTTTTAAATCCTAACAGGATACTAACTGTCTGCGATTATGAATTGATATTAACAAAGACATGTTCTTAAGTCAAGCATTATTTTTTTGCCGTTATTACAGTCCAAGAACCTGATTTATCGATACTTTGAATTTTATAATTCTTTTTAAGTTCTTCTGTCAGCATATTTCTAATATGAGAAAATGTGCTAAACATCTCAGGGATTGCAGAATTGTATTTTTTTATGTAATCTTCCGGCAGAAAGCTTACGCTATCTAAAAATACAACAGAAACGGTTTCCCCTTTGTTTATATCAGAAAAAATGGCATTCGGATTATTCTTGTATTCAAATCGGTTAATTTTACTGATATAAAGCTGTTTTGCGCTTCCTTTGTAATAACGTGAAAATCTGTCAGGCGCATAGTATGTGTAGATAATATTTTGAGCATTTCTGTGATTTAAAATTTCACCGACAATTCTATTTCCCTCACTTCTATATAGTTTAGTTGCATAATATGGCGTAAAAAAGCTTGATAAGTGAATAAGTATGAATAGAGAGTATAAAACTATGCCGTTTTTTTTCATTCTGTCAAATCCCACAGATAGGAGAATAATTATTATCGGTAGAATTTCTATTGAGTATTTTGTAATAAAAACTAGTTTCCCGCAGACAGCAAGCAGCATAAGAGTAAGCGTGTATAATATTGCAACTGTGGTTATGCCCTTGTTGTTTTTAATTCCATAAAAAATGCCAATAACTCCTAACAGAGTCGGGACAATCAGCCAGAACGTCAAGTCAGGATTGTAAAAAAATACCGGTGGTACGTTAATATTGTTGGTTAGAATTGGAGAAAGATAATCCGTAAATAAAAACAAAATATTTGTGTAACTAAATTTTCCCCACCACTGCGATGACGGAAGTTGAGAGAGTACGTTTATTGCAAACGGAAATACTAGGATGCCGGTTAAAGCTATATATATTATCATTTTTTTTGAAAGAGAATTATTCTTATATAAAACATATAAAATATTAAAAAATACGAATATAACACCCAAAATATGAGTAAAAATTACAAGCAAGCTTGATATAATGAAACCTGCAAGGTTGTACTTTGAATTTTCCTTAATTAATCTTATTGTAAATAAAAGCAGAAGTGCTGAGAATAAAAACAACAGAGAATAAAACCTCACTTCTTGTGAATAATATATTAGAAAAGAAAGCGCGGAGGTTGCAAGAGCAGACATAAGTCCTGTCTTTTTTGAAAATTCTTTTCCAACCTTATACATAACAAATATTGAAATAACTGACGGAACAAGCGAAGTAAGTCTCAAAATTAAGTCACTAAAACCTGTAAATGGCTTCAAATATAAATAATATAAAGGCATGTGGCATTGTTTTAAAATTTCGGTAAAAAATCCTTGACCAAAAGGTGTTGAAGATACCATCCAGCTTACGTATTCATCATTCCATAAACCTTCGGCTTTATTAATAAAAGTAAGTCTTAAAAATAAACCCAAAAGTGAAATAAAAAACACTAGTCGCTCCCCCTTTTTTTATATATAATATTTTACATGACAAAGCTTATTATTCAAATACCTTGTTATAATGAAGAAGAAACCATCTTAACGACTTTGAATGCACTTCCTAAGTCAATTGACGGAATTGACGAAATAAATGTTCTTATCATAAATGACGGTTCAAACGACAATACTTCAAAAATTGCTAAAGATTGGGGTGCACTAATTGTTGATATATCGAATAATAAAGGACTTGCAAATGCGTTTAGAGTTGGTATTCAAGAGTGTCTTAGACTTGGGGCGGATATTATTGTTAATACAGATGCTGATAACCAGTACTCGGCTGATGACATTGAAAAACTCGTTAAACCGATACTTTTCGGGGAAGCAGATATAACAATAGGCGCAAGAAACATCTCTGAAATAAAAGAATTTTCACCTGTTAAAAAGTTTTTGCAAAAACTAGGTTCTTCCGTTTTAAGACTGATTTCGTCAACCAGCGTAGATGATGCCCCGAGCGGCTTTAGAGCTTTTTCTAAAGAAGCAGCAGTTAAATTGAATGTTTTTGACAATTATACATATACTATGGAAACCATTATTCAGGCAGGTGCAAAAGGATTAAATGTAAAATCAGTTCCTATAAAAGTGAATAAAGAACTCAGGAAATCAAAATTGGTAAAGAATATTTTTGATTATGTTTTTAAATCAGCAAAGACAATATTGAGAATGTTTATTGTGTACCGTCCTTTTAGATTTTTTGCACTTATTTCTGGACTTTTCGGTTTAGCGGGTCTGGCACTTGTATGCAGGTTTATATACTTTTTTATAAACGGTGGCGGAAACGGGCATGTTCAATCGCTTATTTTTGCTTCGGTATTTTTAATATCATCTGTACTTCTTCTTATAGTGGCTGTTTTAGGTGATTTGATGTCAATCAACAGGCGTCTTTTGGAAGATATACAGACAAGGATAAGAAATTTAGAACTTAAAAAATAACAAAATATATTCCGCTTTTTGACTTTTACCCTCATAAAATTATATAATAATATAAATGCTTACAAGGCGAGGGTTTTATAGTATGAAAAAGTTATTTTCTCTATTTATAATAATGACACTTTATTCCGGAGCTGTTTTTGCAAAAGGGTTTGAACCTGTGCCGGCTAACGTTCAGCTTCCTGCAAAATATACTCAGGAATATATTGACAGTATCTCGCCGGAGTACAAAAAAGTTTCTAATGAACAGATTTTTCATGTTGCGCTTGATATGATGAAAGGGACATCCGGAGAGTTTTCAAGAAAAGCAATTCTCGGGTATAATATTACGCAATATCCAGTGAAAATAGAATTTAGAGATCTTTCTGAAATTAATGAAGCGTATTCGACATTTGATGCTGTAGGCTGGAAAAAGAGGGGTAAACTTTATATATACATAAATCCTAAACATGAATATGCTCCTCCCGGAGCACTAGCAGCACTTTTATCTCACGAAGCACTCCATCAGGATGAATACAATTCTTTGAGTGAAGAAACGTATGCTTGGACTCTTGAGGCGACAGTATGGAGCGAAATCCTTAAAAAATATCCTGAATCTAACAATCTTGAATCATCGCTTGTTACAAGGGAAAATATTTTAAAACAACTTCTGGAAAAAGGAAATTATACAAACAAGTACATAAAAAAGACTGTTTATGCAAATCAAGGATATAAAAATCTGCCTTTGACTTCTCCTGGGTTTAAAGATAAGTAAACTTTTAAACATCTTTATAATTGGCATGCAGAAAGATTAAAAGTATATTGCTTATATTTGCTCCTTGATGTTAAATTAAGTTATGAGAAGAAAACACTTAATTATATTTCTCTTATCAGTGTTGATTTTGGTGATTTTTAACAATATATTCTTGTCTACATTCACCAAGACAAGTTCTTATCTGAAAAGAGATGAAATAATAAATAACGAAGAAGTCTCAGCCCAAAGACTTTTTGATAAAACTTGGAAGGTTATAAACAAAGAGTATTATGAGCCCAGTCTGAATCACCAAAATTGGGGCAGATGGAGGTCTAGATACCAAGGCAAAATTAAAACCGAAGATGATGCAAAAGTCGCAATTGAGAGCATGATAGCAAGCCTTGACGAACCTTATACAAGATTTATGACAAAACGCGATTTTGAAGAACTTGCAACTTCTATTACATCAAAAATATACGGGATAGGTGTGAACATCTATTCTAATGCAGGAAAGACCGAAATCTTTAACGTTATACAAGGAACTCCTGCCGACTTTGCTCAGTTGAAACAGGGTGATATCATTACGACTGTCGACGGCAAAGATATATCCGGCATGAATATATCTGAGGTAGCTTCTCTGGTTCGCGGACCTGAAAACAGTGTTGTTGAACTTACAATATTAAGAAACGGCAAAAAATTTAACAAAAAAATAAAAAGAAAAGAAATTAAGATTAAAACTGTAAAAAGTTCAGTTTTAGATAACCACATAGGTTACATAAAAATAGTAAGCTTTATGAGCGGAACGACACCAAGTGAATTTATTGAAGCCCTCGACAATACAAAAAATACAGACAGCCTCATAATAGATTTAAGAGGAAATACAGGCGGGCTTTTGGATAATGCTGTATTCATTGCTAACAGTTTTCTAAAAAAAGGCACAATTGTCGATATAATATACAGAAACGGGTATAAAAAGTCCATAAAAGCCCAAAATGAAGCTTTTGATACAGATAAACCGATTGTGGTTCTTGTTAACGGTGCAAGCGCGAGTGCAAGTGAAATTCTCTCAGGTGCGCTAAAGGATGCAAAAAGAGCAACACTTGTCGGAAGAAAAACATTCGGCAAGGGGCTTGTGCAAAAGGTAGTACCGCTTCCAAATCAAACCGGAGTTAATGTTACGACGGCAAGATATCTTACTCCAAACGGAGTTGATATAAATAAACTTGGAATAAAACCTGATGTAGAAATAGGTAATGAATTTGATTTCTTTATTGAAAATAAAAAAGATATACAGCTTGAAAAGGCGAAAGAATTATTAAATAAAAAGTAAAATGGATAAAATAAGAGAAGAACTGGAAAAATTAAAAGCTAATAATCAATTAAGGCAAATCCCAAACATTGAATCAAAATCGGACGGAAAAATCGTCGTCAATGGAACGGAATATATTAATTTTGCCTCAAATGATTATCTGGGAATAAGTACAAAGGAAGATTTAAGAAACGACTTTCTTAAAAGAATCGGCGATAAAATATTATTATCTTCCGCTTCCGCGAGGCTTTTAACAGGTTCATCCCCCGAATATAACGCTTTGGAAACAACCGTCGCAAATATTCAATCAAAAGAGAAGGCACTTATTTTTAATTCCGGATATCAGGCAAATTTGGGTGTCGTATCAGCTCTTGCAGGAAAAGGCGATGTTGTTTTTTCTGATAAACTAAATCATGCAAGTATTATAGACGGAATGCAGCTTTCAAAAGGAGAATTTTTTAGATATAAGCATCTTGATTACGATAATTTGGAGAAGCTTTTAGCTGAAAAGAGGGAAAATTATAAAAGAGCTCTGATTATTTCGGAATCAGTTTTTTCTATGGATGGAGATGTTGCAGATATTGATAGACTTATTGAGCTTAAAAATAAATATAACTGTCTGTTAATGGTGGATGAAGCTCACGCATTTTGCTCATACGGAGACAATCTTGCAGGTGTTTGTTACGGGAAAGATGTAGATATCATAACCGCAACGTTCGGAAAAGCTGTAGGTTCTTATGGAGCATTTTGTGCCTCAAATTCCGAAATAATAAACTATTTGGTCAATAAAGCGCGTTCTTTTATTTTCTCAACTTCAATACCGCCAATGAATATTGCATGGTCAAATTGGCTTTTAACAGAAAAAATTGATTATATAAAAGCTCAAAAGCAAAAGCTTACGCATCTGGTGAAAGCAGCTCACGCATTGTTAAAGCTAAGAGGTATAGAAACGCCTTCTTCAACGCATATTATTCCGATTCTGATAGGAACAAATGAAGATAGCGTAAAAATATCCGAAAAACTCAATTCTTTAGGGTATTATATTCCCGCTATTCGTCCGCCTACCGTACCAGAGGGTAGCTCAAGACTCAGAATATCCCTTAGCGCCGATCACAAGCTCGCTGAATTTGAGAAGGTCTTGGATGCTATTTATTCATAACACTATATTAGACCATAAGTGCAACTTTATTCGGATGCTCAATAACTTCACGAACATAGTTGTAATATTCGTTTTTGTATCCGTATTTTTCAATTTTTTTCAAAAGTTCGTCTTTTGTTATAAATCCTTGATTGAACGCAATTTCTTCAAGACAGGAAATTTTAACTCCTTTGTTTAATTCCATTGTCTGTACAAACAAGCTTGCTTGAAGCATTGAATCGTGCGTACCTGTGTCAAGCCAAGCAAAACCCCTGCCGAGTATTTCAACATTCAACTTTCCTTTATTCAGGTAAATTTTGTTCAAATCGGTAATCTCAAGTTCGCCTCTTGCTGAAGGAGTCAGCATGTGTGCGTATTCGCATACATTCCCGTCGTAAAAATACAGCCCTGTAACTGCATAGTTAGATTTTGGATTAACCGGTTTTTCTTCTAATGAAATTGCCTTTTTGTTTTCGTCAAACTCTACAACTCCAAATCTCTCCGGATCTTTTACCGTATATCCGAATACTGTTGCACCGGTTTGATGTTTAATCGCATTTTTCATAATTGTAGAGAAGCCGTGCCCGTGGAAAATGTTGTCACCCAATATAAGCGCAACATCATCTCCCGCGATAAAATCTTCCGCAATTAAAAATGCGTCAGCTATACCTTTTTGTATATACTGAATTCTGTACGAAAGATTTAGTCCAAACTGTGAGCCGTCACCTAAAAGTTTTACAAAATTGTCATAATCTGTTTCGTTCGTTATGATAAGGATGTCCTTAATCCCCGCAAGCATAAGCGTGGATAGAGGATAATAAATCATTGGTTTGTCATAAATTGGAAGTAATATTTTTGATATAGGCTGTGATGCAGGAAATAATCTCGTCCCAGCTCCACCGGCTAAAACTATTCCTTTCATATATCTCCTTTAATTTTTTGTGAATTTTATTAACGTTCGCTCAGTACACTCTGTCGAAGCCAGACAGTTCGCACTTACACTTTTTGTATCATTCTTTGAATTTATAAGAACAACGTAAGGAACATACCTCCCCCCGTAACTCCTGAAAACTTTATATCCGTACATTGAAGATGCGTCAAGTTTTATAAATGTGTATTGCTTGTCGTACATTTTCGCAAGTTTGTTGTACCTTGGAGTAAAACTTGTGCAGTAGCCGCATTCCGGTGTGTACATATACAAAAAAACATTCTTGTTTTTAGACAGTGCATCCTCAAGCTCTCCGGCAGAAGCGGATATAAAGCTTAACAAAACAAGTGATAGTACAAATTTCTTGAACATATGTAGATAATATCATTATATCTTTTGTTTTTCAATAGAGCGTGCTCTGATGTAAAAAAATATTCAAACTTAATTGAATTTTATTCTTGTTGTCTTTTTCTGAAAAATAATTTGACAAAAAAATATTTTCGTAAAGATTAAAAATTTAGCTGACTAACCGTTGACTTTTATTTTTATATCATTAAATATCTGATATGACTAAAGATTATTATAAGATTTTAGAGTTATCGGAGTTTAGCACACAAGCAGAAATCAAGAGCGCATACAGAAAATTGGCGCGTAAGTGGCATCCTGATGTGGCAGGAAACTCTGAAGATGTTATCAACAAATTCAAAGAAATCAATGAAGCGTACGAAATATTGTCAAATACTGCTAAAAAGGCTGATTATGACAGGGCAAAGCGTTTCTATAACTATGCAAAAGAAGGTAAGGAAGAAGAAAAAAAAGAAACTAAATCAAATGCAACTAATCCTAATTTTAAGGAAGCAAAAAAGGAAGAAAGCAAGAAAAAAGAGAATATTTTTGGTTTCAATTTCAACTGGGAGGAGTTCATTGCAAAAAAATATCGCGAAGCACAATTTAAGCGTGAACAAGAAAAAAAGGCTCCTAAAAAGGGAGCTGATATATGTACGGATATAGAAATTTCAGTTTTTGAAGCAATAAACGGCGGTGTAAAAACTGTAAATATGCTCCAAACACAGGTATGCCCAAAATGCGGCGGCAGAAAGTTTGTAAATGGTACAGCATGCCCTCATTGTAACGGTAAGGGAGAAAAATCCGAATACAAACGCTTCAGCGTAAAGATTCCAGCAGGAGTTAAAAATAATTCTAAAATCAGGCTCGCAAACGAAGGCGAAAAAGGTATAAACGGCGGTAAAAATGGTGATTTATATTTAACTATACACATCGCCGAACCCAAAACCTACAAAACAGAAGGTTTAAATATACTAAAAACGGTTCAGGTATCTCCGTATGAGGCAGTTTTAGGGTGCGAGTTAAAAATATCTACAATAAACGGAAATGTAACAGTAAAAATTGCTCCAAATACACAAAACGGTCAAAAAATAAGACTCGCAGGCTGCGGTATAGAAAGCTCAACAAAGCAGGGTGATATGATTTTAACAATAGAAATCCAAATCCCAAAAGAGCTTACGGATGCTGAAATAGAACTTTATAAGCGTTTGCAGGAAATATCTTCAAAAATTGTAAGATAGTTCATTTTTGAATAAAAAGTCCGCTAAAACTTAATATAAACAAACTTAACAAATTGACAAATCCTGAATAGGTTATAAAATATTGTATATGAAGGGGAGAACTATGAAGAAAAAATTTTTATCAGCACTTATAATAGTATCAGTAATGTCATTGAATTCAGCATTTGCTGCTGCAAACTTTACTTATACTCAGGAGCAGGCTCAACCTGCATATTCAAATCAAGGGTATCAACCGTTGAACTATAACAATAATCAACCTTTGAGAGGCAGTGTTGTTACTGTTCCGGCAGGAGCTGAGTTCCCAGCCGTAATGTCTGGAGAGCTATCATCAGCCACTGCCGCAACAGGTCAAACAGTTGTTATGATGTTGAGTAAAGATTTTTATTATAATAACAAGCTTATTGCTCCGTCAGGCAGCTCTGTAACCGGTACTGTAGTCGAAGTGACTCACGCAAGACACGGCAGTATGAACGGAAAACTTTGTGTAAGATTTACTCAAATAAGAACTCCTATGGGTACTCAAATTCCGATTTCTGCTGTAATAAAAACTGACGACCACTCAGGTGTTTTAGTTGGCGGTACATCAAAAGATGTTGCAAAAGAGTATACTAAAGATTTGGCTGTAGGAAGTGCTGCCGGTGCTCTATCAGGACTTGTGTTTGGCGCCCTTGCAGGTGGCAGTGTAGGCAGAGGTGCAGCTCTGGGTACTGCTGTTGGTGCAGGCGGAGGACTTATTAAGTCTGCAATAGACAAAGGAAATGATGTTACAATTCCTGCAAACGCTTCTGTTGAACTTTATTTGACACAACCGATTACAACATCGGCTTCAAATTATAGTTACGAAAATTAGCAGACAGGATAATTTATTTTGTTTATGAAATAATTATTCTTATTATGTAGAGATTAGAGAGATAATAAAAGTGTCGTTAATAACAAAAAAAAGTTTTATACTAGACGAAGAAGAAGATAGTAGCATGCCCAAATACAAGCTGCCTACTCTTGTGACTACAAAACCTGAAGTAATCCCGATTGGAAAATCATTTTCTATCTCGTCGGGGCTTCACGTTGCTGTACCTGCGCTTGTGTGGCTTTTGACGATTGCTCTTGCACTTTTAGGAATTCATCTTTTTACATTCAATAAGCCTGATGCAAAAATAAAAAAGGATATAGAGTTTGTGCTTGTTGATAAAGAGGCAATGCCGAGAAATCCTAAGACAAAAAATCGCGCTCACATAAATTCAAGAAGCGGCGGTGTAAACGATCCTACAAGAAAGGTTTCAATGCCTTCCCCTGCCCCTGCAAAAAAATCAAAACCATCTGCAGCAGCTGCAAGTGCAAATAAATTAATCAAAAAACAGCAACAAGCTGCTCAACAAAAGGCACAACAAAAAACACAACAAAAGACGCAGACTGCGCAAAAATCAGCTCAGCCATCTGCCGTAAATAAGCCTTCACCGGCGAAACCGGCTCCTCCGACCGCAAGACCGAGTGCTAACCCGATATCGGCACCAAATGCAGTTTCAAAGCCAACAACACCATTTGGCATTCCGCGTCCGACAAGTGCTCCGACCGGCAAATCCTTAGCTACAGGTCCTATTGGCGGAACATCAGCCCCAACAGGCGCAAGTAAAGGTGGCTCAGGTTCAGGTTCTCGTTCAGGAGCTTCCAGCGGTGCTCCAAGACCATCTCTTTCTCCGTCAATGAGCGGTGGAAGCGGTTCTCTCGGACGTACAGGCTCAGGAGGCGGTACAGGTAACGTAGGCAACCCAGGAGGCGGTGGTGGCGC
Organism: uncultured bacterium; assembly: GCA_902782905.1. Lineage (GTDB taxonomy): Bacteria > Cyanobacteriota > Vampirovibrionia > Gastranaerophilales > Gastranaerophilaceae > CAG-196. Next base: position 5,164 of record CACZPB010000209.1, on the reverse strand, counting down.
ACCCGGTATTGATGCTCTTAGAGAACCGGATTTTGGTCCGTATATGAGAGAACTTCAGCGTAGAATTAAAATGAACTGGGATCCTCCAAAGGGTAATGAATCAAAAAGAGTTGTACTTTTGTTTAAGATAGCAAAAGACGGCAGGCTCTTGTCTTGCAGAGTCAACAAATCTTCGGGACTTCCATCAGCAGATCAGGCGGCTTTAAAAGCTGTTGAATTAACAGCACCGTTCCGTCCTTTGCCTGGAGACTTTAAAGGTCAAAGTATAGATATTCAATTTACGTTTGATTATAACGTATTCAATGCTTCAAGATATTAAAAAAGGAGTAAAAGAAATGAAAAAGAAAAATTTAATAAGTTTGGGGATACTATCAGCAATGCTTTTGTTTGGATGTTTTGCTTGTCCGACTCCTGCAGATGCCGAAAACAATGCTGACAATTATATAGAGCAAAGTGAACATATGAATGTGAATATGGAGTTTTACATAAGAAAAGCACGCAGAAACGTAAAGGGAAAATGGTATCCGCCGTCGGCTTCTTTTGAAAAGGAAGCTACGGTTGTCTTGACAATTGACAGACAAGGTCAGCTCGTTGAGTGCAAAATAACACAATCATCTAATGATGCAGCTTTTGACGAATCAATTATAAAAGCTGCAAAAGAAGCAAAATTTGAACCGCTTCCGAAGGAATTTCCTTATGATAAAGCAAATATAGAATTATCTTTCGGTATGCAAAGACGTTCTGTTTCAAAATAGATAAAGTAAAAAATAATAGAAAAGGGGATAAATATGGACTTATTAATTCATTCAATTCAGTTAGATTGGCCGGTACTTTTGCCAATTCTTATCTGTTCAATTTTGACTGTTATGGTTGCAATTGACAGAGCAATGTTTTACAAAGCAAATAGAAGAAACGTAATCGAATTTATACCAAGATTGCAAAGTGAGCTTACAAAAAATAACTTAATGGGCGCGCAAAACCTTGCTGTAAAATGCGGAGGAATTATCGGAGAAGTAACAGAGGAAGCTGTCAGAATTTTATCTGAGCAAAAGAAAGGTTTTTCAAGAGCGTTCGATATTGCTGCGGCTCTGGCTACAAGAAAACTTGAGCACAGATTAACAATCTTGGGTACAATTGGTGGTGTTGCTCCATTCTTAGGTTTGTTTGGTACTGTTGTAAGAATTCTTTATACATTCCAAGATTTGGCATCGCAAGGTAACCAATCCGCAGCTGTTGCAATGGGTATCGGTTCAGCTCTTATTGCTACTGCATTCGGTCTTGGCGTTGCAATCGTAGCTGTTGTTTGTTATAACACTTTCCAATCTACCGTAAAAAGATTTGAGGATGATTTCCAATTGATTAAATTGTTATTCTTGAGTTTTGTAGATTCGGAAGAAGAAGTAAAGGTTAAATCAGCGTCATCAACCGTCGCTCTATAGGATAAAAAAATGGCAATTAAATCAGGTAAAAAAGCATTATTTACAGAAATAAACATAACACCTTTAACGGATATATTTTTGGTGCTCTTAATCATTATGATGGTTGTAGCTCCTACGTTTCAATCTGTTGATAACTCAATATCAATACCGGAGGTTAACAGCGGAACTGCAATAGAGCAGGGTAAAGTTGTCGTATCTGTGACAAAGGACGGTACAATCTATGTAGATGGGAGAAGAACCTCTATTTCAATGCTTTCAAATGATTTAGAAGCTTTAAAAGGTGAGAGTAAAAATCCTGAAGTCGTTGTAAAGGCAGATGAGAAAGTTAAAAGCTCTGTCATTCTTGATATTATGGATGCAGCGCAGGATGCCCAATATAAAAAGTTGATAGTAGCAGGTGAGCCTCTTAACAAAAAAGAACAGAAGGAACTTGAGGAAATGAGTGAAAATGCTTCCGCTTCAAACGATGCACCTACCTCTGTCCCGCAGAATAATGAATATGAGAACTGGAGTGAATAATGCGCGATAGTTTTAACGAAATAAACATAACACCTTTGACGGATATATTTTTGGTACTGTTAATTATAATGATGGTTATTGCGCCGATGCTTGACCAGCAGGGGTTGAATTTGGCGGTTCCTGAGGTTGTAAATCAGGAAGATATCGCAAAAGATACCAAGATTATGAATTTTGCCGTATCCGGTGATAACAAGTATTATTTTGACGGTGAGGAAGTTGCACCGGAAACTTTAGAAGATTTTATCACTGAAAAAGCGAAGGATTTTCCTGATGGATTGTTAATTCAGGTTGATGATGATGCCGAACACGGTGCTGTAGTAAAACTTATGGACAGTGCAAGAAATGTCGGTATGACAAGCATTTCTCTAGCTCACTGATTTTTAAGCTGATTCTATTTTATAATCTTCAGACACATGTCATCAAAAATATTTATTGGCTTAATCCCGAGTCTTGCTTCGCGTTTTGCTTCTTCAACAATTTTTATGTGCTCAATCAAGAATGTTGATTTCGGATTTGCTTTAAGAAGAGAGAGCATATAGTTTTGGATTTGTTCTAATATTTTTTCAGCCGGAAGTTCCTTGGTTAAATCCTGAAGCTTTTGTGAAATATCAAAAACATGTTTTCTTTCCATCTCAAAATAATCCGTAAAAATTCCCTCTATATTTGAATATTCATATTGATTATTATTTACCCTCTCAGGAACAAAGAAGCACTGAGAACGCGATACTATTGTTGAGAGTAAATCATCAATATATCTTGCCAGAAATATAAATGTTACCCGAGGCTGAGGTTCTTCTATAATTTTAAGCATTGAATTCGCTGTCTCTGCCTGAAAGTTCATAGGGTTAAGTCCGCAGATATTACCTTCATCGTCTCTGTCGCAGAAAATAAAAACTCTGTGGAATTCAGAATCTACAACGAGATTTTCTTTTATGAGTCCGGCTTGTTTGATTGAAATTACAGTTTTTGATTCATCATCCTCAGGCTTATTGTCAACTTTAGATATAGTCATAACAGCGGGATGAGAATTTTCTCTAATCCATTTGCAGTTAAGGCATTCACAATCATCTGATTTATCTTCCTTGCAGTTAAGAAGTCTTGCGATTTCTTTTGCAAAAGTATATTGTGCGTCAAAATCGTTGCCGTAAAATATTATGCTCTGCGGAAGTGCTCGATTAGATGCAGTGAGAGCTTGTGTAAAATAATTCGTTAAAAAAGGATACTTATCTGATAATAGCACACTCTACCTCCGATATCATATCAACCGACTCGGCTGATTTTATCCTGCATTCAACCTCAAATAAATTTTCCTTAAGCTTTACTAAATCGGCAACCGCAGTTCTTTTAAGTTTTTGCAAATTCTGCTTAACAACAAATTCGTGCATTCCTACAATTTTTGCTAGCTCGCCTGCTGAAGTTGTGGAAGCTTTTGTTTTTAGAATAATCCATTTTCTCAGCATGGTTTGAATTGCTGATAATAGTTCAAGCGGATGTTTTTTATCTAAAAGCTTTTTAAATTCTAACAGAGCTTTATCTTTATTGTCAGTCATAATCAATTCCGCAAAATTAAATAAATCTTGATTTGAAATACAAATATCCTGAACCATTTGTTTAGTAATAGTTTTGTCCGGATATGCAATAAGTTTAAGCTTATCCATTTCTCTGTCGAATTGTCTCAAATCATTCCCGATTTGCTCTATTAAAAGCTCAAGCGCATCTTCTTTAAAGATTATATCCTTAGATTTTCCCCTGTTTTTTATCCAAGCCGCAATCTCGGCCGTTTTGTAGGTTTTAAATGTCGGAAACTCTTTTGAATTGTATTTAGAAATTATCTTATAAAGCTTTCTTCTTGAATCTAGTTTTTTATTCTCATCTCTTGGAAGTCTTACTGCAAATACTATATCCAGCCCTTCCGGATTGTTTTTTAGGGCATCATCAATATCTTCAAGTTCACTATCGTCAAACGCGTTCTTATTTCCGGCAAAATACCCTTCTGAATTTATTACAACAAGCATATCACCAAACATCATAGGAGGAGTTCTCAGAGCCGTAATAAGTGTCGAATAATCAGGATTGTCAAGAACTTGATAACTCATTGATATAAAATCAGGATTAAGCTTGGAACGCATTTTTTCAAGCTCAAGTTCTATGTTATAATCTTCATCCCCATAAAAAAAGTAAACTGCCATAGTTCTATTTTACAACAATAAATTAAAAATCCCAAACGTATTAACGAATTGGGATTTGATAAGAGTATAAAATTTTTAAGTTAGAGTATAATTCTTTTTTATTGTCTTGTTGCTGCGTATTCATTATATTTTGCAGATTTAGACACAACTCCGTAACAGACGGATGTCAATCTTTGATTGAGCTGTAACATATTTCGATATGTAGAGGAAGAAGCGTTCATTGCGTACATCATATCATCTGCACTAACCTTTGAGACGAGTGCTCCTTCGTCGTGGTTATCAACTTTTTCTTGTGCATATTTTTCAACTAATAACTTGTCAATAAATTCTCTTGCTCCAATTGCCATAATAAACTCTCCTATAAATTTTTATACTCTCTTTAAAAAGAATTTAGCCGAAGAAATCTAAGCACCGATAAAGCCTTTGCTTATTGGTTTGTTTTAGATTCTCACTCTCTAAATATCTCTTATGTATATATAAAGTATGTCAATTTTAAAAAATTGCCTTTTTTAATTAGGATTGTTAAGAAATTGTTACAAAGCAAAAAAATCCCCTTACCAGAAGGGGATTTTCTGCTAAATCGAAGAGAAAGGATACGTCTCTGTAATTTAGCAATCAGACATGAAATTTAACATTTATAAAATATAAACAATGCACTTAAAGATTTCGATATAAAAAGTGTAGAAATGGTTTATAAATTTGTTTCCAATCTAAAGCTTTATAAATAATAATATTAATGCTAAACTTGAATTGTAGAAAAATTTGAGGAGTATTAATATGAAAATCAGAGCGAGTCACATTTTAGTGGATACAAAAGAGCAAGCGGAAAATTTGCTTATGGATATCGAAAATGGTGTTGCATTTGAAGATTTGGCAAAAGAATATTCAAAATGTCCGTCCGGTCGTGATGGCGGAGACCTTCGCTGGTTCGGGAAAGGAATGATGGTTAAACCTTTTGAAGATGCTGCTTTTGCTCTCAAAAAAGGCGAAATATCTAAGCCTGTAGAGACTCAATTC
>CACZPB010000208.1 GCA_902782905.1 uncultured bacterium | reverse complement strand
CCGCTATTGAAAATCTAAAAAAATATACAGAGATGGTTCCTGATTCAAAAGATGCCGAAAATATTCAAGAAATGATTAAGCAATCAGAAGAATTTATATCAGGTGACGTAAAGAAAGAAGAAAATAAAGCATAATGTTTAGCTCACCTTCTCAGATAATTTGCACTGTATTCGGAGTTAATATTTATTGGTACGGAGTTATTTTGGCATCGGCGATTGCTGTCGGCACACTTGTTTCTGACTGGCTCGGGACTAAGTTTTTTAATTTAAAAAAAGAAACAATAATTGATTTGGCTCCATATCTGATAATTTTTGGGATAATCGGTGCAAGGCTTTATTATTGTGCATTAAATTATGATTTCTATCTAAGATTTCCGACTGAAATTTTTGCTATAAGACATGGCGGAATTTCAATTCACGGCGCAATCTTAGGTGGATTTATAGGACTTTATGTTTTTTGTAAACGACATAAAATCTCCATTAAAAAACTTTGTGACTGTACATCAATAGGTTTGGTACTCGGTCAGGCAATCGGCAGATGGGGAAATTTCTTCAATTCAGAAGCATACGGCAGCCCAACAAATTTGCCTTGGAAACTCTATATTGCACCAGAACACAGACAAATCCCGTACTTGGATGAAAAATTTTATCACCCTGCTTTTTTATACGAAAGTATTTTAGATTTAATAATTTTTGCTGTATTAATTTATTTGATTAAAGATAAAAAATACAAAAAAGACGGCAATCTCGCACTTGTATATCTGATACTGTATTCTCTTGCAAGAATTTTTGTTGAAAGCTTCAGAATAGACAGTGTCAAATATATTTTCGGATTACCTGTTGCAATATTTGTCTCAATAGCTATAATATTATTATCAATAATTTTAATAAGGCTAAATAAAGAAGAAAAGGAGTAAGTATGAATTTAAAAAGAACTATCGCATTATCAATTATGTCAGTTATGATGTTTACAACAGCAGCTATTGCAGCACCTGAACCACAAAAAATTGCTGTAATCGATATTCAAAAAGTTGTTTCAGCATCTTCTCAAGTTAAGGCTTTGAAGAAATCTCAAGAAGCTAAACAAAAAGAAATCGCAAAATTTATCAAAACTGCTCAAGAAGACATCAACAAACAAAGCACAGATAAAAATAAACAAACAATGGCTCAAAAATACGAAAAACAATTAGCACAAAAAAGAGAAGCTAATATGAAAGAATACACTGCTAAATTAAAAGAAGCAGACCAAAGCATTACTGCTCAAGTAGGAGCACAAGCTAAAGCTATGGGTTACACTATGGTTCTTCCGAAAGGCTCAGTAGTATTCGGTGGTGATGATATCACAGATGCAGTTTTAAAGGTTATTAAATAGTGAAAATGAAAGCAGTCCTATTTTACGGACCACAGAATATTAAATATGAAGAAACAAGAATTAAGCCCCTCGAAAGAGGGGAAATTCTTGTGAAGATTGGTGCAGCACTTACCTGCGGTACAGACGTTAAAACATTTAGACGCGGACACCCCGTTCTAATCAAACATATTCCGTCAGGCTTTGGACACGAATTTTCAGGAACTGTTGCACAAGTCGCAGACGACGTCAAAAACGTAAAAGTCGGAGACAGAGTTGTATGCGCAAATTCGGCACCCTGCGGAGACTGCTTTTATTGCAAGCGCGGAGAATACAACCTGTGCGAAAACCTAGACCTCTTAAACGGAGCTTACGCTGAATATATAGTTGTTCCGGAAAGAATCGTTAAGAAAAATACACTGATACTCCCTGACAGCTTACCGTTTGAAAAGGCAGCTTTTTGTGAACCACTTGCTAACGTAGTTCACGGAGTTGAAAGAACGGATATCAAACCAAATGACACCGTAGGTATTATCGGAATCGGTCCAATAGGTTTGATGTTTGCGCGTCTTGCAAAACTCAAAGGTGCAAGAGTTATTGCCGCAGGAAGAAATCCCATTAAACTGAAACTCGCAGAAGAATTCAGCCACGCGGACGAAATTGTAGATTTGAAAAAATACCCTAATCCGGAAAAAATCTTCAAAGATTTTACGGAAGAAAAAAAAGGACTTGATGTTGCAGTCGAATGCGTCGGACTCCCTGAAATGTGGGAAAGAGTATTTTCCTGCGTTCGCCCAGGAGGTACAGTACATTTCTTCGGCGGATGTAAATCAGGCTCTACAGTAACCTTCGACACTACAAGAATGCACTACGGAGATATAAAACTTATGAGCGTGTTCCACCATACACCTAAATACTTTAGAAAAGCACTTGACTATATCTCATCAGGCGATGTCGAAGTGGAAAAACTTATTACAGCCGAAATTCCGCTTGAAAAAGTCGAATGGGCTATGCAAGAACATATAGCCGGAAATGCTATTAAGTTCCTTGTAAAGCCTTGAATGGAGAGGGTGGTTGTTCCTTTTAGGCAAAAGGAACCGAAAACCTTTTAACTAATTGTCGGTCGGCTATTTGAAAACTACTAATTTATTTTAGAACTCCAAGCCGACCTCAAAGTGAAAATGCCAAGTCGGATGTAAAAATATTAGTCGGGTTAAAACCCGACCTATAATCTTGTAGTTTCATTTTCCGTCATTGCGAGGGAGGGGTAAATATAATTATTTTGTAGTTTTATCAATTGTTTACCACTCCCGAAGCAATCCAGTCTTATCCTTGCATCTGTAGTGGATTGCTTCGTCGCCCGCAATGACGCTAGACTAGTAGTTACGACAAAAGAGGCTCGCCTGTAGTCCCAAAATAATCTTGTAACTCTGCAAAATGCGAGCCGACAATGTGTTCTTTTCTTTTTGCCTACTTTTTCTTTACTAAAAAGAAAAAGTAGGACTTGTTTTTTTAGCCCATTTCCTTTACAATTGTAGGGCAATAGGGATATAAGGGGGAATTTATGAGTGGACACTCAAAATGGTCAACGATAAAACATAAGAAAGCAAAGACAGACTCATTAAGAGCTGCCGAATTTCAAAAATATTCAAGAGAGCTCATTGTAGCATCAAAGCTTGGCGGTCCTGATCCTGCGGGTAATTTCCGTTTGAGAACAGCGATTGAGAAGGCTAAGGCTGCGGGGCTTCCAAATGATAATATCAAACGTGCAATTGAAAAGGGTTCAGGCGCAGGCAACAATGAAAACTATGATGAAATGACTTATGAAGGATATGCAGCAGGTGGTGTTGCCGTTGTAATTGAGGCTATGACCGATAACAAAAACAGAACAGCAGGCGATATCAGAAGCTATTTCACGAAGTTTAACGGGAATCTAGGTGAAACAGGCTGCGTTGGTTGGATGTTTGACAAAAAAGGGTGCATAACTTTTGAAAAAGATTCTGTTGATTTTGATGCTTTATTTGAAGCAGCGATTAACCTTGATGCTGATGATATTGTTGAAGAAGAAGACGAATACAAGGTTTATACTTCCGTTCCGAACTTACAGCCTGTAGCAGAAGGTTTGGAAAAGGACGGGTTTAAGTCTGTAACCGCTGAATTCACAAGAGTTCCTCAAAACACGATTGAAGTCACTGATGAAAAAACAGCAGTAAATATTATGAGACTCTTAGGAAGATTAGAGGAACACGATGACGTTCAAAACGTATATGCAAACTTTGATATTGATGATGATTTGATGTCAAAGATTGAAGAGCAAATATAAAAACTTTCTCCCTCGCCCTGCGGGAGAGGGTTGGGGTGAGGGGGCTATATCCCAAGAAAAAAGGAGGATTAAATTATGATGAACATGATGAATATGATGAAACAAGCTCAAAATATACAAAAGAGATTAAAAGACGCTCAAGAAGAGCTTAACCACATGGAAATTTCAGGCGAAGCCGCAAACGGTGCAGTAAAAGTTATCTGCGATGGCAAAGGTTTGTTTAAATCTATAAAATTATCAGCAGAAGCGATTAATCCTGAGGACCCTTCTTCTGTATCAGAAGACAGCATTGAAATGCTTGAAGATATTATAACTGCTGCAATCAATCAGACAACAGAAAAAGCAACCAAGGTTATGGAAGAAAAAATGAAGTCTATAACAGGCGGTATTTCTATTCCTGGGCTTTTCTAGGAACAAAAAGCAAGATTGAACAAGTGACGATTGAGCAAATGAATAATCACTCCGTCACTTAATCACTTCAAAAAAAGAAAGGTTAAACGAGTGATGTTTGAGCAAATGAATAATCACTTATTCACTTAATCACTACGTCACTTAATCACTTTAAAAATGATTTATCCTAAATCCATAGCAGCGTTAATAGAGCAATTTCAAAAATTTCCGTCCGTTGGGCCAAAGTCGGCTCAAAGGATGGCTTTTCAGGTGCTAAAGATGCCTGTTAGCGAGGTAGAAAAGTTTGCTAACGCTATTATTGAGGCAAAAAGAAGCTCAAAAACTTGTGAGATTTGTTACAACATATCCACTCAAAGCCCGTGTGAAATTTGTTCATCGAACAACCGTAACCGTTCTGTAATCTGTGTTGTAGCGGAGACAAAGGATTTGATAGCAATAGAAAAAACTAACGAATACAAGGGTTTGTATCACGTTTTACAAGGCTTAATTTCTCCGATAGATGGCATTGGAGCAGAAGATATCAGAATAAAAGAACTCTTGAACAGACTTACGGATGACAGTGTACAAGAAGTTATACTTGCGCTCTCACCTTCTGTTGAAGGCGAGGCAACAAGCTTATATTTGACAAAACTAATCAAACCTTTCGGTATAAAGATATCAAGAATTGCCTTTGGTCTGCCTGTGGGCGCGGACTTAGAATACGCTGATGAAGTTACACTCGCTCGCGCAATTGAAGGCAGAAGAGAACTGTAAAATACGCTTACTTTTCTTTTTTTTCAAGTTTAGCCAAGCGTTTCTCAAACTCAGCATTTTGTTTTTGATATTCAGCGTTTTGAGCTTTGTTGGTTAAAAGTCTTGTTAAGGCAGCATTATAGACTGCCACCCCAGTGAGAGGTTGATTTTACTGTTTTGGGGTTGATTTTTATCATTTCATACTCTCGCTTTCTTGTTCTGTTATTGTTCGTATAAAACCTCTCTATAACTCTCCCCATTAGGGGAGAGAACCCAACATGCGCCAAATCTGTAGATTTCAATTCATGCTAAGTTACATTTACCCCTTCCCTTGATGGGGAAGGTCAGAATGGAGTGTCATTCAAAAACACCGCCATGTTTTCTATTACACATTATTTTGTATTCTTTGTGAAGAATGTGTTACAAAATACCCTAAATTAACATTGTGGTACAAATTTGAATTTAATGGTATACTTGACTTAGCAAAATATGTTTAACAGAAATACTTTCAAAAAAAGAATATTGTTTGTCGGAATTCCTGATATGGCATATATCGGGCTTGATGGGCTCTTAATGGCAGGAGTAAACATAGTGGGAGTTTTGGGCCCCAAAAAAGAGCACAACATGTACAGAGATTTCAAAAATTTTGTACAATCAAGACGACTCAACTATATAGACTATGATGAACTTGATGAACCTGAGCTTATAGAAAAAGTTCGCTCATTAGAAATTGATGCTGCTGTTGTTTGCTCATTCAATTACAAAATTCCGAAAATCCTTATGCAGGCAACAAAAGACGGGTTTATAAATGTTCATCCGTCAATGCTTCCTAAATACAGAGGCGGAAATCCATACTCACGCGTTATTATGAACGGCGAAACAGAAACAGGTGTCACTGTTCACTTTATGGATGAAGGTTTTGACACCGGTGATATAATTGCTCAAAAACCTTACCATATCCATTCAAAAGCGACTATGGGTACAATTTTTAATGAGCTGAATGTGCTTGGAATAGAGCTTCTTCTTCAAGTACTTCAAATGTACGAAGTTCAAGAGCTTCCAAGACTTGAACAACCAAGAGGCGATTTCGTATCAGGTAAAGGGCTCTCTGAACAAGAACTGTTTATAAATTATAACAAAACAGCTGAAGAAATCGAAAGATTTATTCGTGCACTCAACCCGTTTATTCTCGCAAGCACTACATTCCGCGGAAACATGATGAAAATTATGAAAGCAGAAGTCGCATCAGATGCCTTCTGCATCCCGCATCCCGCCGGAACTGTCGCAAAAATCGAGGATGACAAATTCTTTATCGCAACCTCAAAAGGTTTAATCGTGCCGACTGTTATGCAGTTTGGAAGTTTCTTTATGGGAGACAGCAAAGACTTTATAAGAATAGTCAGCCCCAAAATCGGAGAAGAATTCAGATAAGGGCAAGGGGTAAATAAGTAAAGGGGCAAAGGGGTAATTTAGGAATAATAGAACACCCCATCCCAACCTTCCCCATTAGGGGAAGGAGTAATAAAAACAGAAATTGTTATTAGGAGCAAATAATTGGATAAACTTAATTTTTTAACAGCCGGAGTGCCACTGAGCGCAAAAGGATACGAAGATGGTTTTAAAGTCCTTAACGATATGGGTTTAGACGGGCTTGAACTTGAATTCGTAAGAGGTGTCAGAATCAGTGATAAAAGCAGAGAAGCTGTCAATTCCGCAAACAAAATTATTACAGCGCACGCGCCATTTTATGTAAACTTAAATGCCAGAGAAGAAGAAAAAGTCGATGCAAGTATTCAACGCATAATTGAAACCGCCGAAACTGCTAATGAGCTTGGCGGATTTAGTATTACCTTCCACGCCGCATACTACCTCGGAATGGAAAAAGAGCCTGTTTATGAGCAGGTAAAAAAGCAAATTGAAATTATAACAGGCGAGCTTAAAAAAACAAATAACAAGATTTGGATAAGACCTGAAACAACGGGTAAAGCTACTCAATGGGGGGATTTGGAAGAAATAGTAAGGCTCTCAAAAGAGTTTGAAACAGTGCTTCCCTGCGTCGATTTTTCACACTTGCACGCAAGATATAACGGCGGGGTGAATGAATACAGCGACTTCTGCAAAATTTTTGAAACAATAGGAAACGAGCTAGGACAAGTTGCACTGGATAATTTCCATGCACACATAGCCGGTATTGACTATGGCGCAAAAGGTGAAAAAAAACACCTTAACCTTGAAGAATCTGATATGAACTACAAAGATTTATTAAGAGCCTTCAAAGATTTTAACGTAAAAGGCGCAATAGTATGCGAAAGCCCAAATATCGAAGAAGATGCAAAACTAATGAAAGAATATTATCTAAGTTTATAATATTAACAAAAGTTTACATGAATTTTCTTAGAAATTTGATATTTGGCTGATTTCTGTGTATAATTTTTAAGTGTAAATTTTACAATATAGGAAATAGAAATGGCGCTAAATTTTCAAGATTTGATACTTAATTTGTCACGTTTTTGGTCTGATTACGGTTGTATTATTCAACAACCTTATGACATAGAAAAAGGGGCTTCTACGATGAACCCTGCTACTTTTTTGAGAGCACTCGGACCTGAACCGTGGCAAACAGCAATGGTAGAACCGTGCAGACGTCCTACTGATGCAAGATATGGTGAAAACCCAAACAGACTAGGTCATTATTTTCAATACCAAGTTATATTAAAACCATCTCCGGATAATGCTCAAGAACTTTACCTGAAGAGTTTGGAGGCTATGGGTATTGACCTTTCAAAACATGATGTAAGATTTGTAGAAGATAACTGGGAATCACCAACTCTGGGTGCCGCAGGTGTAGGCTGGGAAGTTTGGCTTGACGGCATGGAAATTACTCAATTTACATATTTCCAACAAGTCGGCGGTTTGGAAGTTAAACCTGTTGCTTTAGAAATTACTTACGGACTTGAAAGAATAGCCATGTATATCCAAAACAAAGAATCTGTTTTTGATATTATGTGGAATAACACCCTTAAATATGGTGATATTTACCTTCAAAACGAAATTGAACAATCTAAATATAATTTTGAATACTCTGACGCCGAGAGACTTTTCTCACTTTTTGACGCATATCAAAAAGAAGTCGATAATTGTGTCACAGCAGAACTGGTACTCCCTGCTTACGATTACGTGCTAAAGTGCTCCCACACATTTAACCTTCTTGACGCAAGAGGAGTTATCTCAAAAGATGAGCGTATAAACTTTATAAACAGAGTTCGTACAATGGCTTCTGCTGTTGCTAAACTTTATGTTGAACAGAGAGAGAAGTTAGGTTTTCCTCTCTGTAAATAATGGAGTATAGATAGTTGAAAGTTGAAAGAAAAAGTATTCGTCGGGTTAAAACCCGACCTATAAATTTTCCACTTTCAATTTTCAATTAAAAAAACGAAAGGCTAAAAATGACACTACAAAATATAATAGCAAATATGTTAACAAGAAAAAATCCTGATGACGCATTAGCAGCTGCCAAAGGCGGATTGGAAAAAACTCTTGGAGTTTGGGATTTAATTATATTAGGCGTTGGCGCAATTATTGGCTCAGGTATTTTTGCTGTTGTTGGTATTGCAGCAGCAGGCTCAGCTGACGGAACAAGTCCGGGGGCAGGTCCTGCGCTTATTATATCAATGATTGTTGCGGCAATTGCTTGCGTATTTTCTGCGCTTTGCTATAGCGAATTTGCTACAATGATTCCTGTAGCGGGCGGAGCTTATACATATACATTCGCTACTTTAGGTGAATTCTCAGCTTGGCTTGTAGGTTGGATTTTGATGCTGGAGTATGCTATCGGATTTATTGCGGTAGCTTGCGCTTGGTCAAATTATTTTATGCAGTTTTTAAAAGGTTTTGGTCATATATTGCCTGCTTGCGTTGTAAATCCGCCGATATGGTTGGTTAGTGATTTTAGAAACGCAGTACATTCTCTGACCTCACAAGGAATAGATTACCACACAGTTATTCCATACGTTTGCGGGATTCCTATTTGCGTAAATCTTCCTGCTATGTTTATGGTCTTGCTTTCAACCTTAATCTTAATTAAAGGGACTAAAGATTCTACGAAAATGGCAGCAATTATGGTTGCGGTAAAACTTGGTGTAATTGGGATGTTTGTTCTTGCAGGATGCTTCTTTATCGAGCCTGCGAATTGGACACCATTTGCTCCAAACGGCTTCAACGGAATTTTTATGGGGGCATTTATAATATTCTTTGCATATATTGGATTTGATGCTCTTGCAACAGCGGCAGAAGAATGCAAAAACCCGCAAAAAGATTTACCGATAGGTATTATTGGCTCTCTTCTTGTTACGACTATAGTTTACACACTGGTTGCCCTTGTTTTGACAGGCATTTATACAACAAATAAAGGAAGCGTTGATGCGGCATTTTTGAACGCACCAATGGCATTTGCAATAACAAACGTAGCTTCGGGCTGGGTCGCAAAGGCTATACCTGGGTTTATATCAGTAGGTGCAATTGCAGGTCTGACATCAGTGCTTTTAGTTATGGAAATGGCTGCTACGAGAATTCTTTACGCAATGAGCAGAGACAACTTCTTGCCGCCGGTTTTCCAAAAACTTCACCCAAAATTTAACACACCGCATATTCTGACATGGACTGTCGGTATAATATCAGTATTTGGTACTCTTACACTCGATTTGAACGCGGCAGCTTCTTTGTGTAATTTTGGTACTTTTACCTCTTTCATAATTGTTTGTGTTGCAATATTAATACTCAGAAAAATTGATCCTGACAGACCAAGACCGTTTAAAGTACCGTTTTGCCCTTGGTTCCCGCTTGCAGGAATTCTGTGCTGCGGAGGATTAATGGTATTTTCTATGGTAGTTGCAAAAGGTGATTCAGCAAGACTTTCTACCGAGTTATTTATAGCTTGGATTGTTATGGGTGCACTGATTTATGCAAGCTATGGTTACAGAATGAACAGATTAGCCGAGAAAAAAGACGAAAATAAAGAAATAGCAGAAAAAGATGAACATAAAGTCAATATTTAATAATTTAATAAAGTGTAAAAGTCCTCAAGAACTTATCGACGAAGGAGTAAATTCGGAGTTAAAGAAAACTTTGAATGCCTTTGACTTGATTATTTTAGGAATAGGTGCCGTTGTAGGAACCGGAATTTTTACAATTATAGGCAGCGCAATTGTCGGAAGCTCAGACGGCGCAGGAGCAGGAACGGCTATAGTTGTATCAATGCTCTTGGCTGCAATAGCAAGTGTTTTTTCAGCGCTTTCATATTCTGAAATTGCCGCAATGATACCTGTTGCGGGAAGTGCTTATACTTATACTTATGCAACAATGGGCGAATTTATGGCTTGGATGGTAGGCTGGATTTTGATGCTTGAATATGCTATCGGAAATATTACCGTTGCTAGTGCTTGGACAGGTTATTTTGTACAATTCTTAAAAGGATTCAAACATATACTGCCTGCTTTTATTGTAAATTGTCCGCTCTGGCTTAGAAATGACTACCGCACAATGTATGAAATGTGCAACAAATATGGATGGAATCCGCAAGATGCAATGCCGTTTTTGCATTTGCCGTTTGGTATTGATGTTCCGATTGCAATCAACGTTCCTGCAATAGCTATTGTTCTCATATTGACGCTCCTCTTAATAAAAGGAGTAAAAGAATCAACAAAAGTTGCAACAATTATGGTCGGAGTGAATATGTTTATTATTCTGTCCTTCATTATTGTCGGCTCATTCTATGTTAAACCGGAAAATTGGGTACCGTTTGCACCGAACGGCGTTGAGGGAATATTTACGGGCGCATTTGTAATATTCTTTGCATATATAGGATTTGATGCAATCTCAACAGCAGCAGAAGAGACAAAAAACCCTCAAAGAGATTTGCCGATTGCGATTATGGGAACACTCATTATCTGTACAATTTTATATGTCTGTGCAGCCCTTGTTCTCACAGGAGTTGTACCTTTTAATGCAATAGATACTCAAGCTCCGCTTGCTCACGCAATGAGATTTATAAATATGAATTGGTATGCAGGACTCATATCGGTTGGTGCTTTGTGTGCTCTGACTTCAGTCCTTTTGATATACCAACTCGGAACAACAAGAATTTTGTGGGCAATGAGCAGAGATAACTTTTTACCAAAGTCTTTGAACGCAGTTCATCCAAAATTTAAAACACCGCACGTTATGACTTGGCTTTCTGGACTCGTAGTTATTATATGCGCCCTTTTTATGGACTTAAACCTGTCTGCTGAACTTTGTAACTTTGGTACGTTTACTTCGTTTATTATTATATGCCTTGCGGTATTAATATTAAGAAAAACTGAACCAAACAGAGAAAGACCTTTCAAAGTTCCATTCTGCCCTTGGTTTCCGATTTTTGGCATTTTAACATGTTTGGCACTTATGTACTGCAAGTTTAGCGCAAAAGCAACTTCTGCTCTGTACTTTGTTGTTTGGCTCATAATCGGTGTAATTATATACGCAAGCTACAGTTACCATTCTAAAAGACTTGAAGAACAAGGAGAAAACTAGTTTACTCTGATATGTTTACAATATCAAAGTCATCATTCCATTCAAGCTCACCTCTCGGCTCAATGTTATGGTACTTGTAAACATTTTCGACAAACGTAGGATTAAACATACCTTTTTTACCTAAAATTTTAATTATTTCAGGAAGAAGTTTTGTGCTTCCGGCAATTGTACCGTCAGATGAAGTTGCTTTTTCACCATCATAATGAATTAATGAATCTGCAAAAACATCATCGCGTTTGTCACTGTAAGTAATGGGTAGCGCATCACTGATTAATATAATTTTATCCTCGGGTTTTGATTTAAAAAACAGCTTCAGAGCATCATCACTGACATGAACCCCGTCACAAATAACTTCAGCATAAACCTTATCTTCTATCAAAGCAGAAAGTGCAGTTGAACTTCCTCTGTGAGAAATACCCTTCATAGCATTAAAAGTATGTGTCACACCGTCAACTCTTTTGTCAAACCCTACACAATGCCCCACCTGAATTTTTACACCTTTTTCTTTTAGATAATCTATTAATCCTCTATCCAACTCGGGAGCTAAAGTTACAATCTTTATAAAATCATCTTCAATTTCTCGATAATTGTCAACAGTTAAATCCAAAAAATGCTCAGCATTATGTATCCCGCACTTTTCTTCATTTAAAAATATTCCCTCTAAATGAATGCCTAAAATAGCACTGCTTTTTGACGCTGCCTCTTTTATTCTTGTCACTTGCTGTTTGATATTTTCTATGCTGTCAGTAACGAGCGTCGGGAAAAATCCGCCAATCCCCATTTCTCTCAACTTAAGTGCCAAATGAACAACTTCTTCTGAGCTTGCAGTATTAAAATTCACACCATAAGCGCCGTGAAAGTGTTGTTCTATAATCAACGGAGTTTTCATAAACATCCCCCTACACTGATTTTTTGTTTCAAAATATTTATCAATTTCCTATAAATA
Organism: uncultured bacterium; assembly: GCA_902782905.1. Taxonomy (GTDB): domain Bacteria; phylum Cyanobacteriota; class Vampirovibrionia; order Gastranaerophilales; family Gastranaerophilaceae; genus CAG-196. The sequence continues at coordinate 1,518 of CACZPB010000208.1, read as the reverse complement.
TTTCTCTTACTTTTTCTCTATCATCAAAATGTATAGTTTCGTTTGCAAGTATTTGATAATCTTCATGTCCCTTTCCTGCAACAAGAACAACATCGTTTGCGTTTGCAAGCTTGTAAGCTTCCCTTATTGCAAGTTCTCTGTCAGGCTCAACAATTACATCCTTTGTTGTTTTAAACCCTGCAAGAATGTCTGTTATAATCTGTTGCGGATCTTCACTCCTTGGATTATCACTCGTTACTATAACTTTGTCAGCTAACATTTCTGCAATTGCTCCCATTTTCGGGCGCTTTGTAGCATCCCTGTCACCGCCGCATCCGAATATACAAATAAGCTGACCTTCTTTTGGCGTAATCTCTCTTGCTGCTTTTAAAACATTCTCCAGCCCATCCGGAGTGTGAGCGTAATCTACAATCACAACGGGTTTTTTAACAACAACTTCAAATCTTCCTGCTACACCATGAATTGTTTCCAACGTTTTTATACATTTTTCTATGTCAAAGCCGACAGCTAGGGCCGTTGCAAGAGCTGCCAGAACGTTATAGACAGAGAACATTCCGTTCATAACAAGATTTACGTCATACTTCTTACCTTTAACATCACAAACAAAAGAAGCTCCCTCATTACTAAAAGATATTTTTTCGGCACGGACATCCGCCGGCATTTTTATACCGTATGTGTAAACATTTACTCTTGGAGAAATTACTTCCAAAAATCTTGACGCGTATTCATCATCCGCATTTATTACAGCAAAGTCATCACTCATTAAATCCTCAAATAAGATTGCTTTTGCCTTGAAATAATTGTTCATAGTTATATGAAAATCCAGATGATCTTGCGTTAAATTAGTTAAAACGGCACCGTTAAAATCACAATAAGCCACCCTGTGTTGAGCGAGGGCGTGCGAACTAACCTCCATTACAACATTTTTTATACCCTTTTCATAAAAGTTATAAAACAACTTTTGCAATTCAGGCGCCTGCGGAGTTGTGTGCTTAGCATCATGATAAGTATCTTCTGAATTAAACTTGTGCCCTAATGTTCCTATTAAAGCGCATTCTTTAGAATTAACTTCATATAGTTTTTGTATCAAGTGTGTAACAGTTGTTTTTCCATTTGTGCCTGTTACTCCAATAAGATTAAGTTTTTGAGATGGCGAAGAATAAAATACGCTTGAGATCTGAGCAATAGCTTGTGACGTATCCGATACAACTATTTGCGGAATGTCAAGATTCAACCTTCTTTCTACAACACATACAATCGCACCGTTAGCAACAGCCTCATCTGCATACTCATGACCATCTACGTGTTCTCCTGTCAAACATATAAATAAATCTCCGTGCTGAACTTTTTTAGAATTATAAGCAATCCCCTGAATATCTTCTACAATATCTTCAATACCGACCGCTTCTATGTAACTGATGTTGTCAATTAATGTATTAACTCTCATATTCTATACCTTTCCACCGAATTTGTCCGGCTGTAAATTTAGTATTCTTGCTATCTGTGTAGAAATCTCTT
>CACZPB010000207.1 GCA_902782905.1 uncultured bacterium | reverse complement strand
TTAAAGTATGCAATATAAAAATGCGTTACATTTTTTACATCGTTCTGCTGAGAATAACCATTTATTCTTCATTTATTCCCCTTCTGTCCTCCGGACATCTTCCCCAATCGGGTCAGATGAGAACTGCGTTGTACTGTTATTAATTTATAACCGCTTATCCATCTCTTAATACATTTAGTCGAACTTAATTTCTGTAGTATCAGAGTTAGATACTTCAGCCTCTGTTTCATAATATTCCTGAGAAAGTTGAGTATCCAAAATTTTCACGTCCACAAGCTTTTTCAAGACATCAATATAATCAAGACATTTCTTTCCTTTTACACCGTGTGTTTCCATTTGGATTTCTCCGTTTGGCAATAATTTAATCTTTAGTTTTTTATCTGACATAATTTATTTCCTTATTAATCAATATTAACTGTTAACACAATTGTATTGTCGTCCTGAACTTCTTCTTCCTCAATTTGCATATTATTCTCTTTCAGCTTATCAATAATATGCAAATAAGCATCCTCTTGTACATTCATTGCGTATTCTGAGCTCAAATCATCAACTTTTTCTTCGGCACTGTCTTTTTCTCTGCAAGTTACCCTCAATGTATAAGGCTTATCTTGTTCTTGCTTTGTAAAATTAAGAGTATAACTGTCAACCCTACAGGTGATATTGTCGCCATTTTCTGTTATACCGGCAACGTTATGCTCCTCTAATGTCTTTAAAAGAATTGATTTATCCACAAAAGGTGTCTCAAAATCTTTTTCTATAAAATGCTCTGCCTTTATCTCATATACATCATTGCACTCAGTTGTTGAGCTTTGTAAATGATGATTTTGGGTAGCCTTTTCTATTGCAGATACAGCAACTCCTGCGACTGAAACGACTGCCCAAGCAAGCGCATAAGGCACTGCTATTACTGTACATGACATAATTTTATTCTCCTATTTTAACCTGTTAAAAATCAAGTGTTCTTCCGCCTCTACTTGATGATACATTATTATCATCTATTACTTTTGCGTATTTATCCAAATTAGATTTTTTAGTGGCTGAAACAGCTCTAACATTTGCCCAAGCTCTTATAGCAAGGATTTGTTCTCTCTGTGTCGTAGATAGAGGAACTGTTGTTTGAATATTCTTCGCCAAATCATCAAATCTAAGCGGTCTGTTTTCAAAAAAGGCGTCACATAGAGAAGAAACCACAACCTGCTCAATTTCCGAGCCGATAAACCCTTCTGTCATTTTAGCCAATTCTTCACAGAGATTTGGCACGGTTACGATTTCACTTGCTACATTTTTATCTTTCAATCTGCGTTCAAGATGAAGTTTAAATATCTCTTTTCTTTCATCTAAAGTAGGCAAGTCTACAAAGAAAATTTCATCAAAACGTCCTTTTCTAAGTAACTCAGGAGGAAGAGAATTTATATTGTTAGCTGTCGCGATAACAAACACAGGTGACTCTTTTTCTTGCATCCAAGTCAAGAACTGCCCAAATATTCTTGAAGATACACCACTATCACCGTTTGAACCGAGTCCGCTCAATCCTTTTTCTATTTCATCAATCCAGAGTATCGACGGCGCAACAGCTTCAGCTGTTGCAAGAGCCCTTCTCATGTTTTCTTCAGAACTTCCTACAAGTCCGGAAAAAACCTTGCCAAAGTCGAGCTTCAATAGCGGTAATTGCCAAATTGTACTCATTGCTTTTGCCGTCAAGCTCTTTCCGCAACCGGGGATACCCGTTACAAGTACACCTTTTGGTGCAGGAATACAATACTTTTTAGCTTTTTCAGACCATGAATTATTTCGTTTTAAAAGCCAGTTTTTAAGATTATCCAAGCCGCCAATATCATTGATTGAGTAATCCGAACGAATAAATTCTAAGATACCGGTTTTCTTGATTACTTGAACTTTTTCCTCGAGAATTACCGACAAATCTGAAATATTAATTTTGCCATCATTAACCATAGCAAGTGCAAAAGCGCTCTCCGCCTCTTGTAATGTTAGTCCCAATGCAGCTTTGCAAAGTTTATCTTTTTCTTCTTCATTTAGCTCGTTTGCCACTCTTGCATTTTGCTGAATCATACTATTAAATTTATTCTTTATTTCTTCTAAAGTCGGCAGCGGAAAATCATAAATTGTAATTTCCTTTTGTAATGATTCAGGTATCAAAAGTTCAGGAGATACAAAGAATATCGTTTTTCTAACCGTCCCCAATTTTAAATCAGGAACTATGTCTCTGATTTTTCTTATTACATTATAATCAGGCTGTCTGTTTTTTACACCAAAATTAGTATGAAAATCATATAAAATAAACACAGCATCCTTGTCATATTTTCTTATAAAATCTAACGCTTTACATGGCGCATCTGTATCTGTAATTTTTTTATCAGTTGTATTGTTGTATAATCCTGTAGTTTGAGCCCAAGTAAAAACTTCTCTTGGATACTTTACCTGTTTTTCATCTGTAACTACCGATTTTATATATTTTGTAACTCTATCTTCTTCAAAAGTCGTTACATAAATCATTGGAAATCTCGCTCTAATAAGATTTGCTAACTTGTATACGCTCATATAATCCTCTCCCCTTTTTTCTAAAATAGCATTATTTTATAGTAGCCAAATCAATTTTTTGAACTATTTCATCAAAATTTCCCATGCCATTTAAAAAGATTATACCATTTTTTGAAATATTTACCTCTACTTTATTTTTATATTTATTTAAAATGTCTTTATTATATCTGTCGGATAAAAAATGATACCTTTGGTTTGATGAACCGCACCAAGGACGCGAATAATCAACTTTATCCTGTTCAAAAGGTCCGTCTATTAATAAATCTGTATTAATTAAAAGTTTTTGATTTTTTTTCTCATTTTTTAATTGTTCAATATATCCGCCGGTAAAACAGAATACTCCAAGCCCAACACTATGGACTGCTTCTGCAATTTCTCCCAGAGCTTCTGCCTGTTCAAAAGGTTCTCCGCCTAAAAAAGTAACACCTTCAATACCATTTTGTCTCTTTATATCCTCAATAATATCATTTGTTTCATAAATCACACCGCCATTATGAGCCCAAGTATGAACTGCCTGACAGCCTGCACAGTGTCTGGAACACCCCTGTACCCATATACAATACCTTGTTTCAGGTCCTTCTACTTTTGTTTTTTTTATAATGTTAAAAACTCTTAATCTCACAAGTCTATGTTTCTTTCTTTAAAGCGATCGATTTTTACTGAACCTTTCATCTTATTTATACACACTAACTCCTTTAGCTGCTCCTGCATATGAGGTCTTACCTTTATAAATAAGAAAAAATCATCCAGAGATTTAAACCCTCTAATTTCTTCCCTCTTTTTTATTATTCTTTTTGACATGACTATACTTATTCCGGGAAGCGCAGTAATCTCTACTTCAGAAGCATTATTTATATCAACTTTTTCTTTATTGTTATGATGTGCAGGAAGATTTGTGCTCTGTTTTTTATTCTCACCGGACTGTGAGATATAAGAACCGTAAGAATTATTTTCTACTATTTTTACCTGAAATACTTTTGACAACTCTACCAAGCCGTCATATGAAGTTAAATGATCAAAATTTAAACAATACATGTTCCAGATTTCCTGCATTGTATGAACTTTGGATTTTACAATCTTAAAGCTTCTTTTTTTACCTTTTGCATACGCATCTGCCTCCGTGGCAGTAATTGTGACACCATCACGTCCCAGCTTTAGGGAACAATATTTGTTAGATATCCTTAAATTGCGCCATATATCAGTATGCGGTGCAAGATACATTGAAACACTCTCTAAAGCGCTAATTCTTGAATATCGACTTGCACTCGGCATCATAGTATTTCCGTTTTTATTTCTCCAAACAAGCAGGATTAGTATATATAGTACAAGCAATACTGCTATCACAATTATTGTTGGCAAAGGATATTGAAAAAGAAAATACATAGCGATTGCTATTATGTATGACCAAACTCTTAAATCATTCATGCTCTACTCAGCAATCTCCTTAGCAAATTGTATACACTTTTCTGTAATAAAGACCAACTCCAATAACAGTTAATATAATATTAGGCATAAACGCAGCTAATACAGGTGCAAGAGAACCGGCTTCGCCAAATGATATTGATAAAGCTCTTATGAGATAGTATGCGAATATAATCAATATACTAAACAGAAACCCTCTGTTATATCTGACTCTCGGAGGTGTAATTGCCAGCGGAACACCTATTAAAACTAATACAACCGTTGTCAAAGGCAGAGCAATTTTATCAAAAAGACTTATTGTCAAATCTTGTTTATCAGGAGTATCCGGCTTAGCAAGAATTTTACAAAGTTGAATAAAGTTATGTTCGTTAGCCAAATTTCTATTCATTTCATCAGATAAATCCATGCCGAATTTAACCGTTGTATCTTCAAATAGAGTTGTATCGAGAGCTTTTCCTCTATCTGTCACTGTATAAATTGCACCTTTTAAAAATCTCCAACCTTCCTCGGTTGTTTCACCTTCGCGCGCTTGCAGTATCTGTATTGTTCCGTCTTTTGAGGCATCCATTACCGTAACATTATGGAGTATTCCATCTTTACAATCAGCCACATAGAAAAGACGTTTTAAGAGTCCGCCTTCTTTTACTTCCTTAAAAGTAAAATTATGCTTGCCTTCTGGAATATTTTTTTTGCTGAAAGCATATAATGCTAAATCTGTTGATTGTTTTGTCATTACAGGTACAACTGTCTCATTCAAAACAAAACTTAGACAAGCCATTACTATAGAAAATATAAAAATTGGTTTTGCAATTCTGTTGAGTCCGATTCCGCAGGCACGCATTACAGTAATTTCAGAGCTTAAGCTGAGTCCGTTCAAAGTCATTACGGTTGCAAGCAACACACCCATAGGAATTGTCATTACAAACACGGCAGGAAGGTGCAATATAATTATTAAAAAAGCAATTTTGAAAGGAATTCCGTACATGGAAATCTGTTTTATAAGCGTTATAAAAGTATCAGATGCAAATATTATTGAAGTAAAAACCAGAACTCCCATAATAAACATCTCAATTACTTGCTTTAGCAAATATTTGTCTAATAGCTTCAAATTTCGCAGTTTGTATATTACATCTTTTATAAACTTTTTCAAAACGTATTGCTCCCCAATTGATTATACTATACAAAACATTTAATAGCTATTCTTCTTTTAAATATTTTACAAAATATGAGCAAACAGCAGGCAAAACCGACAATAGAATTAGTACGTTCATGATTCCGAATTTTTGAGCAAAGATGCCTAAAACAGACATACAAAGTGCAACCGTTCCCCAGCAAAAACCGTTGATGAATCCGGCTACGATACTTTTGTATTCAGGTAATGACTTCTGAGCCCAAACCATTATCACAGGTTGAGCGAGCATAGTTGTAAAGCCTATTGTTGAGAAGATTATAAGCGACAGAATCGGATGTGCCCTATATGTATACCAAAACAGAATAAGCATTGGCAATGTTGCCCACATAGAAAAATATATTATCTGTTTTGAGCCGACCAGTTTTTCTAATCTTGGACTTAAGAATGAACCGATAGCACCTGCAAAAACAAACAAAAACAATGCAAAACCTATATAAAAAGGCGTATATCCCATAGATTTCCAGAGAAACGGGAGTAAAATACAAGAGCTGTTGGTAACGAGAGATTTCATCATTGCAATCATTATTAGTAATTCCATCTGAGAATTTGAAAGAATTTCTTTAAATGATTTGAAAAATTCTTTATGTTCAGGTTTTTTCTCAAAATCGGATAACTTTGGAACGCATATAAACATGGTAAAAGCTAATGTTAAACCGAGAATTGAAGTTAGAGAAATGTGCTCTAAACCTAATACCTGAACAATGTACGCGGCAAGTAAAGGACCGAATGCAAAACCTACAGAGCCCATGCTTATAAATGTTCCCATATCATTTGAGCAGTTTTTGCTCGAGAATCTATTTACAAAACCAATTGCTTGGGGATGGAAAAAGCTTCCGCCAAGACTTCCTAAAATCATGCAAACAAGAAGGACAGTGACATTAGGAGCAATTGGAGCAAGCGGTATAAACAAAGATACAAGAATTAAGCCCCAAAATATAAAGAATCGCTTCAGCATATTATCAGCAAAAAATCCAAAAAGCGGCTGAAGCATAGATGAGCAAATATGCGAAATACTTATGATAACTGTAGCCAATGCCAGTGAAAATCCCAGTTTTGAAGCGATAAACGGCATTATCGGATTAAGAAATCCAGTATAAATATCACACGTCAAATGCGCTAAACATAACCAAACGATAGTTTTTCTTGTATTCTGTATCCCTTCCATAACAAAATTATAGTTTAAGAAAAGATAAAAATCTAATACAATATCTAAACTTTTTGTTTAAATACATGACCTGCTCTGTCTGCTTCTATGTTAGGGGTATCTATCTCAAATACGTAAGCATCAGCTGGTGCCAAGTTGACTTTTAGTTCATTTTCACCCACCTGAAATTCGCTTAAATCACCGTATTCAGGTACCATATTATTCAATTTTTGTTCTTTTTTAAGTCCTGGGATTTCGATTACGCCGGTTACATTTCTGTTAGGATTTTTGTTTGCAACTACCAGAATAGTTTTACCGTTATTATGTCTTGCAAACGTAATAATTTGATCATTCACGTCATCACGTTTATCAAGTTCTATAAAGCTGCTGTCACGATGCGCCAATACATCAAGGTTTTCTGAACGCATTTTCATACAGCCTTTCATAACTCTTTCAATATCAGGAGAATCCCCTCCGGGTTTTCTTGACAAATTGAATATCGCAAGTCTGTATCTGTGTTCTTCCATTGTTTTTTTATCTGTAAATGTTTCTTCATTTTCAGTATTTCTGTATTTATAGTCATAATAATCGCCTGATTGGAAACCATCTACAAAATAAGGATTACACATAGGAATAGTTGACTGCAAAACAGTTGTCAATTTACAGAAATTTTCACCGCCATGAATCATTGATGAGCTGTCATCGTGTGTTAAGAATGAACCTATAACGCTCTTACCTGCCGGCAATCTGTGAGACATATCAAGGTTTGATATAACATAGTCATTGAATTCTCTGGCACCTTTCCAATCGTGGAAGATGTGGTATTGACCGTAATAATCGTCAAAACCTGCTCTTAACAAATCTTCCGGTCTGTCATACATCATATTAACCTGCGGTGATGCACATTCATAAGTATAGCTTTCTCCAAGCCAGGCAAATTCAGGATCTTTTGTGTGAGAATATGTAATTAATTTATCCCAAAACTCTGTCGGTTTCGCGCGGGCTACGTCAGCTCTTATGCCATCTAAACCAAGTTCTATACAAGCATCAACATATTGTTTGTGCATTTCATAAAGTGCAGGGTTTAGAGTTCTGTGAGTCTCATCTGCCCATGGTTCAAACATTCTTATATCAGCCCAACCCTGAGGAGTTTTGTCTTCACCGTTTCTTCCAAATGCCATTAATTCAGGTTCAGCTTCAAATAAATCTACTGATGCGCAGCTCGGCAAATCTAACATAACTTTAATATTACGTTTATGGCATTCATCTATAAAAGCCTTAAACTGCTCATTAGGAGTTCTTGGATCATCCTTTTCAATAAGCATTGGGTCAATTGCCAAATCTCCGTTATCTTCAACAAATTTTAGCGGTGAGTAAAGAGAACCCGCAGTTCCCATTGCATTCTTTTTACCTGTCGGGTGAATTGGAAGAATATGGATTGTATTAATTCCGTCTTCCTTTAGCTCGTCCAGTCTTGAAATAGCGCTCAAAAAAGTTCCGTTCTTTTCGCCTGTACATAATGTAACTTTGTCATCGCCATTAACATCTTCCGCTGTAAAAGTTCTCGGAACGATTGCAAGCATAACCGATTCATTATTTTGAATCATAGAACGTAGATTATTTTTATATCCGCTGACTCTTGAGCTTGGAATATTGTTTACCTTTTTAACAGCAGGTGCGTTAATCATAGCCAAGTTGTCAAGATACTTGTTTGTAACCTTAGTATCTTGAGCTTCTTTATTGATGTTCTTTATCGGCGCTGTTTGGACTTGATAAGCATCGCCTCTAAAGTTTATTGAACTGATTTTAGCTATTTGTGTCATCGCTCACCTGCTTCTTAATATTATGTGGATTTTTAATTTTTCCGAATGAGAACTGTGCCAAAAGAGTTACACCTAAAACACTTGCTCCAATAGCCGAAGCGGCTCTTAACCATTTTTGCGTATTAAATCTTCTTTCCGCACCTTTTCTGAATGTGTCAACAACATTTTGGCCTATTAAATCAAACTTGGATTTTCTTCTGAGAGAATCTTGAGTATATTTATTAATGATTTTATTATCTTTTGCATCAACACCTAATATATGTTCCGGTTTTTGGAAATCAATATCATTGTTTCCTATAACATCTCTAAAGCGTTCAATATACTTTTGGAAACGCTCTAACATATTACCTGTATTAGCGTTTGTTGATTTTGACATTGCAGTTTTGGTAGCTTCATCAAGTTCTCCGTTATACACATTTTTCATCACATCTTTATAAAGTTCGGGATTATTCACGGTATTTAGTTTTAAAGTGTGATTTGAAGATGTTGCAGCTAAAAGGGTTTCTCTGCCTTTTTCTGCAATTTCTCTTGCATAACCGCTATTCGGGAGTCCGCGTCTGTAGTAATCCATTGTATGAATTACTCTATTAAATGTACTCTTTGCACCTTGATATCTTTCTACTATTCTTGATATCTGCTCATTTTTAGCAGAACCTACTCCGGCAGAATGTTCTTGTGCGTATTTTAAAGTCCAACCGTTTTCTTTATTTTCAGGTTTTAGTGTTCCGTCTAGGAAATTAAATAAATCTTCTTTTGTTTTAAGATTGTTTGATAACGTAGATATATCTTCTTTTACAAGTTGATCCAGAGTTTGAGCAAACTTCCCGTCACCGATTGCTTGAATACGTTTTGCAGTGTTATTATAATTATTCTCGGTTGCGGTAATCAAATCTTTTATAAAAGATTCATCTACAGCTTTACCGTTCATATTAACTTCCATTTCTGCGAGAACAGCTGATAATTTTTCTATAGCTTTTGAATATTTAGCTTCATTTTGAGCTAAAGCAGTGAGTTTCTTATTGAGAATTTCTTTTGTAATTTCAGAAGATTTTTTCATCTGTTTTAGTTCATCATACTTGATATCCAAAACTTCAAACATTGTCTTTTCAAACTTTCCGTAAGAACGTGCAAGCACCGTTTCTGGCGTAAATTCGAATTTAAAGTTTTGACATTTATCAAGAGCTTTTTCATTAGATTTATACTCACCTAAAACTTTTGCGAAATCGATAACGTCATTTATTGCGTCTTTGCTAACAAAAGTTGCCGGAGTTTTTTCAATGGATTTAGCTAAATTTTCAAGTATTACATTATTTTGATGTGCTTTAAGAAATGCTTTCGAACTTCCTTTAGATGCGGCAATCTTTGGTGCATAAAGATTTTTTAGTTCACCTTTAAATAGTTTTAATTTATCAGGAGATATTTCACCGGAATTAATATCTAGTTTTGAAAGTATCGCTTCTATTTCCGCTTCTGTCGGAACAAATACACTCTTTAATGTTTCTGCGTTGCCATTGTTAGGAATCGTATTTTTTATTGTTTCTATTAACTCTTTAGCAAAATTTTCTCTATTTAATGAATAACCGTTAGATTCAGCTTTAAATATTTTTGTTAAATCTTCTTTTATAGACTGAGCCAAATTACTGCTGTTCATTTCTTGCGTCAACAATTTGACAATATTATCAAATTCTGCTTTAGGAAGCTCTTTGCCTTCATAATTACTAATAATTTTTGAAACTTGTTCACTTAAAGTGTTTTTCTTGATCTCACTCAAATCGAGTGACATATTTTCGGTAAGTTTTAAAGTGTTTGTTATCTTTTTATTGTAATTGTTATTTCTCACTTTTTCTACAGCAGGAGCAATAAGCTGCTCCAAACCGCAACACACTAAAGCTGTCATAACCGGTGTCGCAAATCCTGCTGTTAACATCCAAAGAGTATTATTTTGAGTGGCGATTTTTCTCATTTGTTCTTTTATAAGATCATGCCTATTTTTTATATCACGAGGAATTCCCATTCTATCCCCGATAATATCCAAATCTTCGCCTTCAAAATCTCCTTTATACATATCAAATGGGATGTAGTTGCTATCTTGGAATACGGACTTTTTGCGTCCTTGATCATCTATATATTCTTTGCCTATATCAAATCCGTGTACAAGTCTTGATGGCGCGTTAATGGCAATTTTAGGATACAAAGACATTGCCGCCAAGAACGTACCCAAGCCGACATATTCCATTGTTCTTGCCATGGGGTTTGTCGTTTTTGAAGCTAAGTATGCAGCAATTCCGATACCGCCAAGCTTCAATCCTACGTCATTTATTCTGCCTAATTGATGGTCGGTTGCCTCGCCTCTGAATCCGTCTCTTACAGATTTTACGTCATATGCAATATCCTTTAACCAGAATTTCGGGACAGTCAGAACTGTATCATGAACCAAGTGACCCTCAGCCGGAAGCGGTTTAATCAAATCGTCGGTTTTAATCGAACCCTTAGCTTCTCTGTATGGGGTCACAGAGTTTTTATTTTCAATATTCGGTTGTATAGGATTTAGTGCCATTCTATATCACCGTACTTTCCTGATTTCTGTCCATCAGATCTTTGTTAGCCAGATTTGCCATATGTTTTGCTCTATATATAACATTTGCAACGCCGCCTATTGTTAGAGCAGTCGTAAACAATAACCACGCCTTTCCTGCATGCTTCATATAGCCTTTTGTGCCGGCATCACCGGTCCAGAAAGTTTTACAAGCCTTTAGGAACGATTTACCGAACGTCTTTGATACATCAATTGTATTATTATATGAATTTTTCAACCTTGAACCAATGCTTGTAAAGAAGCTGTCACCCTGTTTTTTAATATAGCGTTTTCTATTGGAAATTGCGTCAAACAAATCGCTCCAAGAGCTCTGAAGCGCAAGACCTACGCCAACACCTGCCCAAGCATACGAAGCTAAGCTTTTCGCAGTTTTTGTAGTAGAGATAATATTCTGAATTATTGGGGTTGTTTCAGTAACAGAATCATTTAAGTTTTCTCCAAGTCCGACTTTTTTTGCAATCTTATCATAATAAGCTACACCATAATTTGGATCTTTTGCTATTAAGTCTTTTCTGAAGAATTCACGGCTGTCATACACTTTTCTTTGTTGATGCTGAGGGAAGATTTCTGCATTAGCTCCGGCTTTTGTCGGTAACGGATAGTATACGTTCCTATACGGAAGCTCTATATCTACACCTGTTGCCAGAGCAACCGGACGGGTAACCAAATCGTTAGATAAAGTTTTACCTAAACCGTATAATAAAACACCAAGCGCAATTTGTTTTCCCCTTAAAGATGCCTTAGGGCTCAAGTGTTTATTTAAGAGATTGAACATCGTCATAAACATTGCACTGCCGGCAATATAAGGAATTATTCCCATTGACAAAAATTCATAAAAATCAGAGTTTACATCTCCCTTTAAACCTTTTACAGGGTATTCGGTAATTGAGCTTAAAGTTCTGTCATATTTTTGGTTCACACGCGTACCAATAGTATTCGGAAGAATCTTTGATTCTTCGTCCTGTTTTGGCTCCGCTTTTTTCCCGAACCTGATTTGATTGTCTGACAAGCTTACTTCTTTAAGCATACAAACCCCAATTTTGTATCTTATCTATATATAAAAAGTCTAGTAAAGTTAATTTTTTGCTATAAATTTGACATGTAGTTTACATTTCTTTACAAAAAAATTTCGGCAAAATTATACTCCACACACTAAACAGATTATCAATAACAAATTTTTATTACAATACTACTTAACAGATTGTTTTAAATGTATTTTGGTGCTACATATTGGAATAACAATTGTTTGGGGAGTCGATATCATGAAAATTTTATTTGTATTAGATAAACTGGAGCTTAAATATTTTGAGTTTAATAAACTTGTGACAAACTTTTGGCTCGTTAAAGGATTTCTTGACAGAAAAAATGAAGTTTTTGTGACAACAAATCCAAACCTTTTACTCAGAGGGGATATAGCATACGCAAAATGTTATGAAGCATTTAAGGCAGATGAAAATATTTTTTACAAGAATGTTCTACTGGAACAAGAAATTGACAGTTTTGATTTGGTTATGTTCAGACCGGATCCGCCTGTTGATATAGATTACATAAATGCAACTTACATTTTTGATTTTGTAAAAAAAGCAGAAGTTATAAATAAACCCAGCACGATTCGTGATTTCAATGAAAAACTTCACAGCGTGCTTTTTAAAGAATACATGTCAGAAAACATCGTTACGGCATCATTAGAAGATATTGAAAGATTTTTGAACATTTACAAAGAAATAGTGCTGAAACCGCTTAACAGGTGCTTCGGTTCAGGCGTTATGTACCTGCACCAAGGCGACCCTAACACAAGAACAATCATTAACACCATGACAAATAATGAAACAACACTTGTTATGGTACAAAAATTTATTCCTGCGGTAAAAGAAGGGGACAAACGAGTTCTGACTCTTGGAGACAAAGTTCTTAAGTATTGCGTAAAAAAATTACCCACAGGTGACGATTTCAAATTTAATACTCACAATGATAATTTTATTACAAGTGCTGAACTTACAGAAGAAGAATTTTCAAACTTCACGAATGTTGCACGAAAACTTAATTCAATGGGCATATCTATGGCAGGTCTTGATGTTATTGACGGAAAGATTATAGAGATTAATGTTACAAGCCCTTGCTACTTTATAAAAGAAATAAATAATCTGTACAATATACACCTTGAAGATGAAATTTGCGATTATCTGTTGACTAACAGCTTGTTATCGTTATAAACATGTTGTATAATTCAATATGTTAGCGATGTAAAAATACATCATGGAAATAGAGGCTTTAAAATGAAAAAGACAATTATAGCAATATTATCAGTATTAGTGCTTACATCTTTTGCAAATGTGTCTAGTGCTAAATCTTCGACTAACAATTCAACAATAGCAAGTGCAATAAGACAATATAAAGCAAAAAATTACACACAGTCATATCTGACGCTTAGTGAATATGTAAACAAAGATCCTTCGAACTCTGTAGCATATTATTATTTGGCTATGAGCGCAGCACAACTCGGGAAAAAGAATGAAGCGATAGAAAATTACAACAAGGTATTATCACTTTCTCCAAGCGGTCAACTGGAGTATTATGCACAAAAAGGAAAAACATGCTTGCAAGACCCAAAGAAATGTAATGCACCTGCATCAAAGGACGCAGAGTTAGACAACTTCATACGCGGACGTTTTGGTAGCGGTTTTTCAGAAGAAGCAAGAAGTATTTACGAGAAACAAAAAATTGAGAATTTAATGAGAGAAATTAACAGAGAAGATGAAATTTCTCCAAGCAAATTCAAAGAGTACAAAGATTTTTCATCACAAGCAAAGCCTACTGACGAAGAAATCGTTGCTGCACTAAGAACTTTACAAAATGCAGGATTTGGCGATATAATAAATCATAATGGCTACGCTTCTGATTTATCTTTACTTACAGGTAAAAGCGAAACAGCCGGTAATGAGTATGAAATGCTAAATATGTTACTTGGTAGAAAAAGCGGCATGTCAAATCTTAGCCCGCAAGTCATACAGTCATTATTAACGAATCAAATGACTGCAAGTTTTTAGAGAGATAAAAAATGAAATTACAGACAGTTAAATTTGGAGAAATTGAGATAGAGGAAAGTCGAATTTTTGACTTTGTAATGCCAATAATAGGATTTGATGAACTTAAGAAGTTCGTAATACTTGATCCTAATCCTGACACAATGTTTAAGTGGCTGCAATCTATTGAAGACCCTACATTGTCCTTTCCTATAATATCAGTTTCGGCACTTGATTATGATTACTCTATTAATCTATCAGACAGTGTAGTTAACGATTTAGAAATAACAAATCCGGAAAGTCTGCTGGTTATGAACATTACTTCAATACCGCAGGACAACCCTAAAGGGACCACAATTAATTTGTTGGCTCCGATTATTTTCAATTTAGATAATCATACAGCAGGACAAATTGTACTATCAGGTTCAGGCTACAGTATTAGCCACCCAATGTTTAAGAATATATAAATTTAAGGATAACAATGCTTGTAATTACCAGAAAAAACGGTCAAAAAATAATGATTAACGATAACATCGAAATAACTATTGTCGATGCGAAAAACGGCTCTGCAAGAATTGCTATTCAAGCAGATAAAGATGTTAAAATATATAGAGAAGAAATTTATCTTCAAATAAAACTTGCCAACTTGATGGGTAAATCTGCTCAAGTTAATGCAGTAAATTCTGTCTCTGACATGATGAAAGATAAAGCTGCACTTAATGACAAAAATATAGAAAATAGCACAACTTCAGAAGAAGTTGTTGTGGACGAAAAGAAGTCTAAGACAATAAGAATTTATAAAAAGAATGACGGGCAAAACTAAAGCAAACTTTTTCTTTTTTGTTGATGATTGCTCAAAGTTGGAGATTAATCCGACTAGTGTTGAGCATGCGTACTTAGCGATTTTGAATGATGATTTAAAAACTGCAAAATCAGTATTTGATAAAATTGACTCACCGAGAGCAAAATGGGGAAGCATTTTGGTGTCAATACTTACCGGTTTTTTAGACAAGTACCCTACATTTTTTCAAATAAGAAATTTTCTAGAAATTGATTTGGATTATCTTTTAAAAAATGAAAAAATTAGATATGTAGAGCAGCTCTTGGGTGCATTGGACATACTATGCAATATAAATCAGGAAACATATAAATTTACCGCAAGAGTTTTGTATGAAAACAAACTTAAAACAGCTGCACTAAAATATATGGAACGCTCTAAAGAAATTTACTATAACGATCCTGAACTGCATTTTATGTTTGCAAAATATTACATGGAAATGAATTGCTTTAGCCAAGCCGCAGATGCAATAGAAATTTGTTTAAAACTTCTGCCGGATTATTACCCCGCAAAACTTATAAAACAAAAAATTGCTGAATATAGAAATTAATTGTATAATCATCTTATGCAAGAAAATATTAACAATATAAAAAAAGATAATAATTTTTTCTTAAAGACTGAAATGCTCCTGCCAAGTTCTTCTCAATCTGAGCCAAGCAGAAGATTAAATGACTACGACTTCAATTTATTAAAAGAAGATGCGTATAAAGACGTTAGCGATGATGTTTTAAAACTTGAGTACAAAATATCAAAATATAAAAGCGAGATAGACGATTTGAGCAAACAAATTCAAAGTGCCAAAGATATTAGAGATTTTAATTTGGCGGAAGATTTATTCATACAGAGAAAACAACTTGAGGAAGAACTCAAATCATTATATTCAAAATACAACTCTTCAAGCTTTTCCGCAAAAATTTCAGGCGGTGTAACTTCAGGATTTACATCAAAAATTGAAAACTTAAAAAAACAATTTAGAAATTTTTATGAATCATTTATAGTAAAGCTGCCCGGAAAAATGTCTTATTTTAAAGAAGTCAAAGATTCTTTATTAAAATTAGAAAATATTAATAAGAACGTAGATGAATTGATGTCAATGCAAATTCCCTATGGCGAAGCAGCAGAAAAATATGATCAACTAACAAAATATATTACAAAAGCTAACTATATTCAGTCAGAGATTTCAAAACACGTAAGATAACTCATAAAGCAAAGCATATTAATATTAAACTAATTAAGAATAAAAAGTTTTGTTAATATTGTTTTCAGCTAAATATCTTACAAAGCGACGATACTCTTCAAACTTTTGTTTTTTCTTTTCTAAAATAGCTTTTTCTATTTTTGTGACAAATCTGTCCGGTTCTTGAACTGTTCTATCTATGTGATTTTCAGCTAACCAATGAATATATTTCTTAAATTCCGCTTCAGTAACATTATTCCGATCATATATTATCGGACAAGGCGGTATATTTTTTATTACTTTAGTCCGATTTGGCTTTAATAATCCGGAAAATATCTTTAAAACTTTCATTCTAAATCCCTAAAAATAATGTCGATGGGGGGACTTGTCTTGACTTGCTCGCATTAAACGGCAATTCCGTGTTTTGCTTCTTGTGCTGTTCGCACAATCGCAAAAGCACTCCAGCCTCTGCTCGCAAGTC
>CACZPB010000206.1 GCA_902782905.1 uncultured bacterium | reverse complement strand
CACAAAATCACGAGGTATAAACTATGTGGGATTATTCAGAGAAAGTATTGGATCACTACAGAAACCCCAGAAATGTCGGTAAAATTGATGATGCTGACCTTATTGGTGAAGCAGGTTCACTCGCTTGCGGGGATTCTTTAAAATTATATTTGAAGCTTGACGGCGAAAAAATTGTTGATGCCAAATTTCAAACATTCGGATGCGGCTCTGCCGTTGCATCTTCAAGCATTTTAACAGAAATGATTATCGGAAAAACTTTGGATGAGGCAAAAAAAATTACTAACAAAGATATAGCAGAAGAACTTGGCGGACTTCCGCAAGAAAAAATGCACTGCTCGGTAATGGGACATGAAGCATTAGAAGATGCATTAAAGAAATATTACGGAGAGGAAATAGAGGAAAATTTACCCGAGACAGCTGATAAAATTGTTTGCACCTGTTTTAATGTAACGGAAAACCAAATATGGGAAGCAATAAAGGTTAATAATCTGAGAACAGTGGAAGAAGTTACAAACTACACAAAAGCAGGCGGAGCTTGCGGAAGATGTAAAGGCACAATTCAAGACATTATTGATACATATTATAAAGCAGAGCATAAAAAAGAAGAAGCTCCGCTAACCGTTACTCAGAAAATCTTAAAAATAAGCAAAGTTATTGAACAGCAAATTTCTCCGGAACTTCAAAAAGACGGCGGAGATATTGAATTCATTGACCTTGAAGGAAACAAGGTAAAGGTAAGACTTACAGGCATGTGCCAAGGGTGTAAGAATTCAAGAATGACAATCAAGACATTTGTTGAATCAATCTTGAGGGATAAAGTAGACAAAAACCTTGAAGTGGAACAGGTATAAAGATGTTGTTGGGCAGGTATGCCCAACCTACACTTGAGGTAAATAGGTCGGGTTTTAACCCAACAAAAACAAAAAGGGTAAAGGAGGGTAAACCCCTCACCCCCAACCCCTCTCCCACAAGGGGCGAGGGGAGAAAAAACAGAAATGTAGGGTAGACTATAGCCTACCATTAAAAAGAGGCAAAGATGATATATTTAGACAATAACGCAACAACAGCAGTTGCAAAAGAAGTATTAGATGAAATGTTACCGTATTTGAGCAGAGAATACGCAAATCCTTCAAGCATGTATGATTTTGCAAAGAAACCTGCTGCTGCGATAAGAGAAGCAAGAGTTAAGGTTCGTGACTTTTTTGGAGCAAAAGACGAAAAAGAAATTTTCTTCACTTCATGCGGTTCAGAATCTGCAAATATGGCAATAAAGGGCGTTTTAAATTGCAACAAAACAAAGCGTCATATTATAACGACGAAGGTTGAACATCCTTGCGTCTTAAATACATACAAATGGTTTGAAAAACAAGGGTATGAAGTTGATTATATCGGAGTCAACGCACAAGGAGAGCTTGACGTTGAGGAGCTAAAAAACAAGCTCAGAAAAGACACCGCGCTTGTATCAGTAATGTGGGCAAACAATGAAACAGGTGTTATTCATCCTGTTGAAGAGATTGCAGAGTATGTAAAATCACATTCTCCTGAGACAAGAGTTTTTGTGGATGGTGTTCAAGCAGCAGGTAAAATTCCGATGAACGTCAAGGACACAAAAATAGATTTGGTTGGCGTTTCAGGCCACAAATTCCATGCTCCGAAGGGAATCGGTGCACTTTACGTTAAACCCGACGTAAGGCTGACTCCGCTAATTAACGGCGGTCACCAAGAACGCGGAATGAGAGCAGGAACAGAAAACGTTCCTTATATCGTAGGTATGGGAAAAGCCGCAGAGCTTGCCATGGATAATATGAATCACGAGCTTACGGAAGTAAAAAGGCTCCGTGACAGATTGGAAGCTGGTATTTTGAAGAGTGTATTTAATGCAAGACTAAATACAGGAATTACAAACAGAGTTCCGAATACCACAAACATCGGATTTGAATATGTAGAGGGAGAACTTATCCTTTTGCACCTTTCTGACATTGGTGTTTGCGCAAGTTCAGGCAGCGCATGTACATCAGGTTCTTTAGAGCCAAGTCACGTCTTGAGAGCTATGGGAATTCCGTTTACGGCATTGCATGGTTCTATAAGATTTTCTCTTTCAAGATATACAACAGAAAAAGATATTGATTATGTAATTGAAAGTATGCCTGCTATAATGGATAAGCTTACAAAAATATCACCGTTCCAAACTGAGCTTGAGGAATTAAGGAAAAGAAAAGGGTTCTAATCCATCATCCCTCTCCCATCTGGCGAGGAAAATTTAAAGAGCGAAGTAGGTTGGGTGAAACCCAACAAGACAAAAAAGGATGAAAAATGATTGACGATATTTTTAATATGGTAGTAAAACCTGTTTTAGGATTTTTGCAAAAACACTCACCTTTTATATTGGGTGTAATTATAAATGTTGTAATTATAATGGTAATCAATAAAGTTATTGATGCTCTTGAGGTTAAGATAACATCAAAATTAAGAGAAAGACACTCTGATTCGTCATTAGTCAATCTTTTGCCTGTTTTAATCAAAGTGTTGAAAGCAATTATAATCTTTATGCTTTTGGCAGGCTTCTTGCAAAGCTTTGGGTATAATGTTTCATCACTCATCGCAGGTTTCGGAATCACAGGTTTGGCAGTAGGTTTTGCCGCTAAAGAAGCAATCGGAAACGTGTTTGGCTCTCTGGGGCTTTTGGGAGACAAGGTTTATAAAATCGGTGATTACATAAAGTTTGATAACATAGAAGGGTATGTTGAGAAAATAAATCTTCGCTCAACTTCAATAAGAACTTTAGACAATTTTGTAGTTAATGTTCCTAATAACACGATTGCAAATGAAGCAATAACAAATGTTTCAAAGTGTAAAAAGAGAAAAATTGATATAACCGTAGGTGTAGAATACGGAACATCTAACGAAAAACTCGACAGGGCAGTTGAAATACTAAAAGAAATTGCCGCAAACGATGAAAAAATAATAGGTTCCGGAATGTTTACCGCAATCGAAAAACTTGCAGACAGCTCTATTAATATAAGGCTCTTTGCATACACATCAGAAACCGCATGGGCAAAATATAAAGTTATCAAAGGAAATGTCATAAGAGAAATCATTCACCGCTTCCGCGAGGAGGGCATTAGTTTTGCATTCCCGTCTACAAGTGTCTATATGCATGAGCAAGATTAATTATGAAAATTAAAATAATTGCACTTGGTAAAATCAAAGAAAAGTTTTTAAAAGAAGGAATTAATGAGTTTTTAAAAAGACTCACTCCTTATGCATCACTAGAGATTGTTGAACTTAATCCGATTGAAATAAAAGATGAGAATTTGACACAGAAGGCTCTTGATGAAGAAGGTGAGAGTATACTGTCCCACATTAAAAATAACTCTTTTGTGATTAGTATGGAAATACAAGGGAAACAGCTATCATCTGAAGAATTTGCGTCAAAGATAAACGAAGTTTCTATGAGCGGAACTTCGGAGCTTGTTTTTGTCATTGGCTCGTCCTGCGGGCTTTCGCAAAGTGTCAGCAACAGAGCAGATTTCAAGATGAGTATGTCAAAGATGACATTTTTGCATCAATTTGCAAGACTCATACTTGTTGAACAGATTTACCGTGCTTTTAAAAT
Source organism: uncultured bacterium (assembly GCA_902782905.1). Lineage (GTDB taxonomy): Bacteria > Cyanobacteriota > Vampirovibrionia > Gastranaerophilales > Gastranaerophilaceae > CAG-196. The sequence goes on along the minus strand of CACZPB010000206.1, from coordinate 22,707 downwards.
ACTTAAGGGTGAAAAATACCACAAATAATTTAATTTCTGAGAGCGCTCAAGTTTATAATAATAGGTTTTTCTTCCGGAGAGGCATCTTTTAACTTATTCGCAAAAACAGTCAAATACCAACGTATAAAACTATATTGTTTATTATCTGATTTTGCCTGAATCTCTATTAACCTGTCTGCGCATTTTTGTGCTGCTTCGTATGTTTTAGGGTTTTCTCTTACCCAGTGCGCAAAAGATTTATTGCCGCGCATTGTATTCATAGCATCAGAAGTAAATGCATAATTTTCTATATTATCTCCGCCATCTTTACTCTTTGAATACGGGATTATGTGTTCTATTGTACCTTTTGAACCGATTAACAAGTCGTGCCCAATTTTTTCCGAAGAGTTCCTTGAAGATTTTAAAATAAAAGCAGAAGGCTCTTTTTGTGAGGTAGGAAGCTTGCAAACCACCTTTTCCATTTCTTTTGCAAGTTCTCTATTCTCGAGAGTATCTGTTATTGCTTTAAGCGCGTGTATAAAGGATCTGCGCTTAAACGGAATGATTGTCGGAATGTTTAACACTTGCATTTTTGAATCATTAAACAAATCCCTAAGTTCTTTGTCTTTACTTAAACAGGAGCGCTCCCAAAAATCATTCATCCTTCTGATAATTTCTGCCTGCTTCATGGACTTATCCAAATTAAGCCTTGGTCTCCTTCTGGTAAAATTTCTTCCCGAAGGAGTATAGGGCAGAGCACTTGCCATGTGTTTAAGCCTGTTCAAAACTTTTATTTCATCATGGATTTTACGCTGTTTTATACCATCACTGATTCTGGTTAATTTATACTTAAATTCTTTGTTGCTGAATTTATATGGAATTGGAATATTTGATAATTGTTTTTCTGTTTGTTCCATCAGTTCATCAAATGCAGCCTTTTGTTTTTCCGGCATTTCAACCGATAACTCTTTCAATTCTTGAAATATCGGACGTTGAATATTTAACAAACGCTTTTGTGCCGCAGAAGCCATTTTTCTTATTGCATCATCCAATCTGTACAAAGGATGGTGTTCACTCATTTTTTTTATATTTTCAAAAATCTCTCTTTCAACCGGATGCAGACAATCTTTGACATTTTCTAACATATTTACGACACTTCTTATTGAACCCGAAAACCGCTTTTGCTGTAATATACTAGTCAAAAACTCAGGATCAATAAGCCTCTGGCCTGTATATATATCAACCATGCCGTACTTAAAAAGTTCTCTTAATTTCTCCGCATTTTTTGCCGTCCTCCCAAACGAAACAGAATCAGCTTTCATCGGCGGACTAATTGGCTGAGAAGTCCAGACGCCGGAAATCTGATTTGTGTTTTTACATGTCCCTATAGCTATAAGTTGAATGGGAAGGATTCTCATACTATTACAATAACCGGTAATAAAAATTTTTGTCAGTATGTTAATAAAATGTTACATTCGTGCTAAAATTAGTTTATGAAATATAAATGGCTTAATTATAAGAATAACAAAAAATTAGTAATATTTTTTAACGGCTGGGGAGTAGATGAAGGAGTTGTATCACACCTTCATCCAAGAAATTTTGACATTTTAATGTTTTACGATTACAACACCCTTGAAACAGATTTCGATTTTTCCGTTTTAGAAAAATATAAACAAAAATATCTTATAGCATGGTCTATGGGAGTAATGATAGCTACTTTATTTGACATCAATTATACATACAAAGTCGCAATAAACGGAACGCTGAAGCCTATTGATAATGAGTATGGAATTCCTCTGAGGATTTATGATTTGACTCTTAAAAATTACAATCCCAGAGGCGCACAAAAATTCTTAAAATCAATGTTTAACAAAAATTATAAACTGCCTGAAATACAAAGGGAATACGAAAATCAAAAATCAGAGCTTGCTGCTCTCAAAGAATATACCTCCAATTTTGATTTCAAATATGACAAAGTGATTTTGTCTGACGACGATAAAATTATCCCTACAAAAAATCAATCAAACTATTGGGGAATAAAGCCAAACATAAGAAGCGGGCATTCTCCTTTTAACCTCTATCATAATTGGAGTGAGATAATTTATGGATAAGGCTCTCATACAAAAACGTTTTGGCAGAAAATTAAAAATCTATGATGAAAATGCTAAAATTCAAAAACAAATGGCAGAAAAGCTTGTCTCATTATTATCCGGAAAATCAGATTTCAAAAATATCCTTGAAATCGGCTGCGGTACAGGTCTTTTGACAAAGATTGTTTCTCAAAAATGTGATTTTGAAAAATATATAGCAAATGATATTGTCGCTGATTGCGGCAACTACATTTCTAAAATAAATCCCGATATAAAATTTATTGAAGGTGACATAGAAAAACTTCTTGTAGAAACAGATAAAAAGTTTGACTTAATAATTTCAAACGCTTCAATTCAATGGATAGAAGATTTTGAAGGTTTTATAAAAAAACTAATTTCCAAACTAAAAACTGACGGTATTTTATTATTTTCAATTTTCGGAAATGAAAACTTTAGAGAAATTTTTTATGTTTTAGGAAAAACTCTAAAATATTATTCAAAAAATGAACTTATAGAGATGTTCAAGGATTTTGAAACAACTATAGAAGAAGAAGTTCGCATAATGGCATTCAAATCACCAAAAGATGTACTAAAGCACATTCAAAGCACCGGAGTAAACGCCATAACAACAGAAGTCTGGACGAAAAAAAATCTCTCGGAGTTTGAAGACGGATATAACAATTTTTGTTCCGGCAAACCAACACTCACTTATAACCCCATATACATAAAAATTAGTTCCAAAACATAGCCTAATCGGTTAATTTTTTCTTAAAAATCTTTATTATAGCATTTTTATAAAGGTTAAAAAATATTTCGAGGAAAAATGGAAACATCAAAAAACGAGAGTTCCTTGGAAACAAAGGACAGTATGAGTTTGGAGGCTCAGCGCGAAACATTTGTGGCTTCCATAAGCCACGATTTGAAAAATCCTACAATTGCACAAATAAGAGCATTAGAATTATTCATCAAAGGGAAATTTGGCAAAACACTTCCCCAGCAGCAAGAAGTGTTAGAAATGCTCTTAGGCTCCTGTAAATATATGTACGCTATGCTGGGCTCATTGTTATTTACTTACAGAGAGGATGAAGGTACTATAAAACTTTCAAATGATATGGTCTCTATACCTGAACTTGCTATTGAGTGCATAGAGGAAATGATTTATATTGCCAAAGAAAAAGGAGTGAATATTATTTTTCATAACGAAGCTGATAATGGCACGGCAACAGGTGACAGAGTACAGCTAAAAAGAGTGGTTATGAATTTGCTCTCTAATGGCATTAAATATGCAGATAAAAACAGCGCAATCATAACATCCGTTTATAATGATGAAAAATATATCTGCTTTAAATTTGAAAATCACAGTCCTTATTTGGATGATGAAAAAAGACGCAAAATATTTGCAAGGTACGTTTCTTTTGCACAAAAAAACAAAGCTCTTGGTGTTGGGCTCGGGCTATATGCTTCCAAGAAAATAATAGAAGCACACGAGGGAAAAATTTTTGTGGAAAGTTTTCTTGATAACAGAAATGTATTTGGCTTCAAAATTCCAAATAAAACAAACAAAAAGGAAAGAGCGGTTCAGTTTTAAACCGCAGCTTTTGAAGCTTCTCTAATAATTTCTAAAAGCTTTTCCACCATTAACTCTTCATATTTTTGCGCATTTTCCTTGCAGTCTGCTTCAAATCTTAAAGTGAATACAGGTTCTGTATTGCTTTGTCTTATTAATGCAAATCCTCCCGGAGAGTCAAACACAATACGCATGCCATCTAACGTTATAATATCTTTAATCTTTGTACCAAAGAACTCAGGATTTTTGTCTATAACTTTCTTGAATCCTTCCAATGTCGTTTTCTTCAAAGAATTCGGACAAGGAAGTCTTACTTCTGAAGATGAATAAACGGCTTCAAACGGTTTTAGCATGTCTGAAATCCTGAAAGCGGGGTTCTGTTTCTTTCTGTTAGCAAGAATCTCTATGATTCTGCAACCTGCATACATTGCATCATCAAAACCGTAATATCTGTCCTTAAAGAATGTATGCCCGCTCATCTCACCTGCAAGCACAGCACCTGTTTCACGCATTTTTGCCTTAATATAACCGTGACCGGTTTTGCACATTACTGCAACACCGCCGTTATTGTTAATTGTATCGTATAATACTTGTGAACACTTAACTTCAGATACTATAAACGGTTTGATACCTTTTTGGTTATACTCTTTTATAATATCTTCAGAATAAATTAAAAGCAGCTTGTCACCGGTCATAGAATTGCCTTCTGAGTCAATAACACCAATCCTGTCACTGTCACCGTCAAAAGCGATACCTATATCTGCTCTATTTGCAACAACAGCATGCTTAATATCCTTAAGAGTCTTTTCATCACTCGGATTCGGGTGGTGGTGAGGAAATCTTCCATCAGGCATTGAATAGAGTTCTACAACTTCGCAGCCCAATGCTCTATACAATTTCGGACCGACAACCCCTCCTGTTCCGTTTGCCGAATCAACAACAACTTTTATGCCTTCACCAATTCTGCCAAAACGATTTTTCATATCTTCTATATAATCATTTATCAAATCATATTCAGCCAAAATCCCTCCGGCTACAGGCGGAATAGCGAGCTTGTATTCTTCTTCCGTTAAATCCTTGACCTCTTTAATTTGCTCCTCGCCCAGCGTTTGTCTTGCAAATGTCATCTTCAAACCGTTATATTGACTCGGATTATGACTTGCTGTAATAATTAAAGCTCCTGTTACGGGAAGAAACTTGGTAACCTCAGCAGGAACTCCTGCCGCTTCTGAGTAATATCCTATAGGAGTTGGTGCCAAACCCAAATCCACAACATTAGCACCGCAAGAGCGAACGCCATCTATTAAAGCCTTTGAAAGCGAAGGCGAATGAAGTCTTGCATCACGACAAACCGTAATCCAAATTTCAGAAGTTTTTCTGTCAGCATGTTTTTTTAAATACTGCACAAAACCTCTGCCTGTATAATAAAATAACTCCTCCGTTATATCCTCGCCATAAATTCCTCTTATATCATTTTTCCCAAAAGCTGATGTGTTTAGCATGTTTACCCCGTTATTTACCTCTTAATTTACCCCTTAATTTACCTCTTTATCCCTACCACTATGTTTAGCGAAGGGTCTTTATAGTATAATCATAACATGAATAAAGAAAAAAACGGATTAATTTTTGTACTTCCTGCGCTTGTTGGTACGTTTATATTCATTGTAATTCCAATATTCTGCTCTTTTGCACTAAGCTTTACAGAGTGGGATTTGTTGAATGAAATAAAATTTGCAGGTCTTGATAATTACAGAGCAGTGCTTTCAGAAGGTGAATTTTCTCAAATTCTTGTCAACACTTTTGTTTACGCAATCTCAACGACAATTTTTGCCGTAATTATACCACTTTTAATTGCCGCTGCTCTTAATACAAAAATCCGCGGAAGTGAAGCTTTTAAAACAATGTATTTCCTTCCTTTTATAACACCGGCTGTCGTTATTGCAATTGTCTGGGGGTGGATTTTTGACCCAAACATAGGAGGAGTTAATACCCTTTTAAAAACACACTATACTTGGCTTTTTGACACACACCTTGCCATGCCGGTATTAATTTTCGTTTCGGTGTGGAAACTTGTGGGATACAATATCGTACTTTTCCTTACAGGGTTTTCCTCTATAGATAACAGCGTCTACGAAGCAGCAAAAATAGACGGAGCAAGCTCAAGCCAAACTTTTTTCAACATTACAATACCACTTCTTAAGCCTACAATATATTTTGTAACCCTTGTAACTGCAATATCATCTTTTCAAGTGTTTGACCTAATCTACGTAATGACCTCCGGAGGTCCTCAGGACAGCACAAACGTAATAGTTTATTCAATTTATAAATACGCATTTGAATATTTTGATATCGGAAAATCGTGCGCACTTGCTTATATTCTGTTTGCAATAATATTTTTGCTGGCACTTATTCAAAAATTGTTATCTTCAAAAAATTTAAAAAACTGACAATCATGGTATAATTCTTGTTATGAAGAAGTTGGCTTTATACATATTTATAACATTATTTGCACTGTTTGCTGTTTCTTACAAATGGCTTATACCGGCTGCTGTTTCAAACCAACAAATAATTAATTTTGTACAAAAACAAGCGAAAAAAGTTTTAAACGCAGATATAACAATCATTGAGCCAAAACTAAAAACAGGCACATCAATTGCATTTACAGTTAAAAAACTAGCCATAGACAAAGATGGGAAAAATATTCTTTCTCTTACTGATATTGATACCCTATTTTCTCTGCGCCCTATTCTTCAAAGAAAAATCATTGTTAAAAAATTGCTTGCGTCTTCGATATTTGCAGATGTTGATGATTTAATGACAATAGTTCCGGAACAAAAAGAAAAAAAGCCGAAGAAAAAATCGCTGATATTTTTAGATTTTTATAACGTATTAATGGGTGTAAAAAATTGCAAAATTATATACAATGCGCCAAATTATGACCTAAATTTTAGCGCAAAACACATGATTTTTGACAGAACTCAAGACAGAAAGTATCTGCATTTTGACTTTGATTTTGATATGACGCGTGATAACTATAAAGTTTCTGTATCAGCTAACGATATGAATAGACTTTATATGGAAAATCATGCTGCATATATAGTAAATTTCCCTATTGAAATTGATAATTCCAAGATTGTCATAAACGCATATATGGACAACAAGCGAAACGGTGAGTTCAAAATCTCTGCCAAAAACTTTAATGCTGCTGACATTGGAAACATCGTTAAATCAAATATGTTTATTGCAAACGGCAGAGAACTCCTTGCGCCGATTGGGAATATAGACGGGCGTGTCGATTTTGACTTGAGACTGGCAAAAAATATAACAGAAGGCAAAATCAATGTTAATAACGTAACATTTGAACTCTTACCGCTTCTTAATATGCCGATTAGAGTTACAAAAGGCAGTATAGATATAGGGAATTCGGATATTGAGTTCAAGGGTTTTGAAGGATACTATAACGAAAAGGTATCAAATACTTTAAAAATGGAAGGCAGCACAAAAGATTATCAGAAGACATGCGATACAAAATTAGTATCTGATGTATTTGTAACAAATGATTTCTTCAAAAACTACCTCACCAAAATGCTAGGCTCACCTATAGGACTGATAGGTGATGCAGATTCCAAGTTAATTTTGGAATCCAAAAACGGCTCTTGTGACATAAGATGGTATTTTCTTCTAAAAGAAAATGAGGGATTCAAATTCGGAGAACAGCAAATGGTTCTCAAAGATTACAAAACAGCCTTCAAAGTCGACTTGAGTGTAATTAAGAACATACTTAAAATAAACACAATTGATTATTTTATAACCAATGAGTTGAAGCGCGGAATGACTCCGCTTGTAAGCATCAACGGAAATATTGACATGCAAGATAACATGAAAATTTTAGACCTTAATCTTGATATGCCAAGAGCTCTCCCAAGTGAATTTCTAAACTTCCTTGCCTGCCAAGAAATATTTAAAAAAGGCATGGTTTCAGGAAAAATTTATATAGATAATCATGGCAAATTCCCTGTTTTGAACGGCAACTTCAACTTCGATAAAGTTTTAGTTCCGTCACAGAGAGTTTTTATGAAATCAGCCAAAATAAGCACAAACGGTAATAAAATCGTACTAAAATCCGAAGGCAGATTCAGACGCGCAAACTATACTTTTGACGGACAAATACTAAATGAATTGAGATTGCCGATTGTGGTCAAGGATGTAAATCTCACAGTAGATAATATTGATGTAGAGAAAATTCTTGAAGCACCTAAGACAGAACAGAATGAACAAAATGTGGTTATAAATGATGTCAAAGATATTGAAACTGCCGAGATGCCGCCGCTCCAAAAAGGGTTAATTATTGTTGAAAAATGTACCCTTGACTTGATAAAGGGTGTTTACAAAGAGCTTAATTTTGGGAATATTCACGCGGATATGACACTTGATAGAAACGGGGTCATGAACTTGCAATCCAACAGATTTGATATAGCAGGCGGAATTTCCACTCTAAGAATTAAAGCAAATTTGGTTGACCGAAATTATTATATGAGATTGGGCGTCAAGGATGTTGATTCTAATCTTATGGCAACTGCAATATTGGGATTGCCAAGACAAATAAGCGGAAAAGCAATGGGGCTGATTGAACTCAATGCGGATAAAAGCTTGAAACTCAACGGAGATATAAAATTTAACGTAAAAGACGGCACAATTGAACAAGTAGGCTATGTTGAATACATCCTAAAAGTAGCATCACTGTTCAGAAATCCTCTTGCAATGATTAGCCCATCAATGGTAGTGGATCTGGTTAACATACCGGAGGGAAGATTTGATGAAATTAGCGGGGAGATGAAGCTTGAAGATAACATCATTAAACGCATGAAAATTGAATCTACTGCACCTGAGCTTGCCACTTTAATCTTTGGAAGATACAATTTGAGCAACAACGATGCAACGCTTCGAATTTATACAAAATTCTCAGATAAAGGAAAAGGCTTCGCCGGTGCTCTTAGAAATATTTCACTAAACGCTCTTGCAAAAACAATTTCCGTAAGCTCAAGAAACGATAGCAACTATTACGCAAACGAGCTTGCACAAATTCCAGTACTCAAAACCGGAGAAGAAAGAGCGCAGGTTTTCTTGACTAAAGTAGACGGGGATGTTATTAATTTCAATTTCTTATCATCGCTTAAGAGAATAAAATAATTTAAAAGCAATCAGGAGCCAAAAACACATTGGGATAGTTATCTTTCCAATGTTGTTTTATTTTTGCATAGATTACTTTATGATTGTTTTTTATCGACAATATGACAATATCCGGCATTATCTTATTAATTTCTTGAGGTGCCGATATATTATATCCGAAAAATGTTTTCCGTGTTTTTTTATATCTTTATCTACGATTCCAACTATATTAAAATCTTTCAAATTTCCGCATTCTAAACATTTCTCCAAAAACAGACTTGCCCCCCAAAATACAATTTTTGAATCTTTATATTGTTCTATTTTTTTTAAGTAATCTTTTATGTCACCGTAAACTATCAAATCAATTGTATCTTGAATATCAGTAGAATACATTATGGCATTATATATTTTTTTGTCTGAAATACTGATATAATTATTATTTTGTATGTTAATTTTACTATATCGATTTTTTAATTTTTTAACAAAATCTATCCGATACTTTTTATTGCTTGTTTTTAGCCAACCTAAAGCATTAAAAATAATAAAATTATCTAAAATTTTTCTGTATTCTTTTTGTTTTGGAGAGAATTCCATTATGTTTACAAGGTATTTTTCGCACTCCTCATAAATTTTAAATATATCAAAAGGTATTGTGCTGTTTTTTGCTTTTACCATTATAGATTCGTTTTGCTGTCGATAATACAAAATTGCATTTTGTACGATACAAAGTTGTTTTGATATCATTGTGAAAGCAAAATTGAAAGGGACATCTTCAATATACAATCCTTCTGGGAAACGCAGGTGATATTTTTCTATGATACTCCTTTTGTAAAGTTTGTTCCAACAAGCACAAGAATAAATTATATTTTGTTTATTTTTAATTTTTGAAATAAGTTTTGTTTTATTCTTTTTATGTGTAAAAAAATTAACATAATGATTTTTTTCTATTCTATTTTCATACACATAATGGGTTTGAGCAATTGCAGCATCTGAATGAGTTTTTATGATTGATTTTAGAAGTTCTTTGCAAAAATTTTTCGATATCCAATCATCAGAGTCTAAAAATGCTACATATTCTCCTGTTGCAGCATCTAATCCAGCGTTTCTTGCAGATGAAAGACCACCATTTTCTTTGTTAATAATAATGATTCTGTCATCTTTTTCAAAATATTCTTTTAAAATTTCCGGAGAACTGTCAGTGGAACCCTCATTGACACAAATTATTTCTAAATTTTGATATGTTTGATTCATTACACTATCCAAACAAGTTCTTAAAAACTTTTCTACATTATAAACAGGTATAATTACTGTTATCTTTGCTTTTTTTGTCATTAAATCTGAAATATTTTCGTTTTAATTTTTGTTAAATATATTTGGATTGTATCATATTTAAATATTTTTGGTCAATGAAATTTATAAATATTGTTTATTTGTGATAGACTATTTTTAATTGTATAGTTTATAATATTCATATGATTCTATGTTTAAAACAGAGAGAAAAGAGAAAGTCAATTTAATCAAAAAAGCTCCATGCGACTTCTTCAAGATATGGAGTTACAAAAAGTATTGGTATAAATTCGGATATAAAATTGCAGGGCGCATTTGTGTTAATTATGTAAAATGGATAATACAAAATGTAGATGGTGCAAATTGCAGTGACGTAATATTTATTGCAAGAGATGGCTATTTATTAGAAAAAATATTCAACAAACTAACGAACAACAAATATAAAACACACTATTTATATGCTCCACGTTCTTTGAATCTTTTGTGTCAACTAAACTATGAAAAAGATGGAGATTTCACATACGAGCATACAAAAACGATTATTGATTATTATAGAACTAAGTCTGAAAAAATAAGAGCACTTCCGACAATCAAATCAAAAGAAGACGGAGTAAAATATATAAATGAAAATTTTGATGAATTAAAAAAGCTTGCAGATATTGAATACAAAAATTTTGCTAAATATATAAAATCCAATTTAAAAGATGCTGAAAATATAGCTATTGTGGATAGCGTAAGTAAGTTTTTCTCAGCGCAAAAAATCATAGAAAATTGTATAGATAAAAAACTTTTAGGGCTCTATTATCTAATACAAGAAGGTGCAGCGATAGATGAAATTAATGTAAAATCATTTTCTCCTATATCAAAATATATGCCCGAAGATTTACTAATTGAGTTTATAATGACTTCAGACGAACCACCAATTTTATCTATTTCAGGTGGACAAGTTATGTATAAAAATATCTCAAAAGAAGAGAATTCTCGCATAAAAGCTTTTAAAGAAATAGCAAAAGGAACATTGGATTTTGTAGATGATTTGTTAAAAACAAATTCTAATTCAGATTCTGTGGAATCAAGTGAACAAATTGCTAATTTTATAAACTCTTTCATAGAAAATCCAAACAATACTGACAAAAAAATGTTTAAAAAAGTTTTATTTGCTTATGACACACAACATTCCATATACAGACCTTTGTTTCCGCAATGGTACAGTTCAAATATAAACACAATTAAAAACTTTATTTTCAATTTTGATATGAAAAAATTAATAATTTTGTTGAGGATAATGTTTGAATAAATTATTCCCATATTTCTTTTAAAAGGGTTATGAGTGGTTTCTTCATCAACGGCTTAACTTTGATTTTAGTATCTTTTAGTACGTTATAATACAAATCTTCAATTATATTTATATAAAATTTTGTCGCAACCAAGACATAATCCGGTTTCGCTTTTTTCATTTCTTCTATTGAATAAACCTTGAACCCGTTCCAATTCTCATTTTCTTCATGGTTAAGAAATCTTTTGTCAGCCACTCCTATAATATTTAATCCCGAAAGGTCAAAGTTTTTAATTATTAATGCCAAAAAGGAGCCTGCACCATATAATATAACTTTTTTATTTTTTAATTTTTTAACTAATTTGGGCAATGTCTGCTCAAATTTATATTTGTGTAAATAATTTGTATTAACTAGTTCATCAGGAATTTTTTCTTCCATATGGTTGGTATTTATATTTTGTTCAAAACAATTTGACATAACTTTAATTAATCTCCTATCCTATAGTATTGAAATACTCATCCCGTAGTTTTAATATATAATCCATAGCTTCTTCTATTTCACATCTGCATTGAGTTTCAGGGTTTACATAATAAGAATACATAATGTATGTTATATAAAAAACTTCTTCTAAAGTTCTTTTATTTGTCCTTCTTATGCATTTTTGATGTTCATGCGCAAGTCCCCAACCCGCATAAAAAGGCATTCCAAAGATATGAACCTCTTTATTGCACATCAATGCTTCAAATCCGAATTGAGAAGTACATACATAAACTTTATCAGCATATTTAATCAGTGAAATGGGATTTATAGGCCCTGTCATTGTATAAATATTATCGTGTTGTTTTAATTTTGTATAATATCCTCTTGCTCCATCTATAGTATCCGGATGTGTTTTTACAATAATATCTGCGTCAGGGTTTTCTTTTATTGCACATTCAAGCATTTCTTTAAACGTATTGTCATTTGCCATGCCTTTTGTAATACTCATATCACCATAGACCTGATCTATTACCAAAACTTTTTTAACCCCGACTCTGCCAATTTTTGGTTCATATATTGGTTGATAATTGTATTTGGTCAAATTTGTTTCCACAATTTTTGAAATACAATTTTTGGCTCTTTGCAGTTGTTCTTCACTTAATACAAGATTTTTGTCATTAAGCATATTTTCTAAGCGATTAGAAAATCTTGCATCATAATAGGGAGCCATATCATCAAATACAAATGAGATACCGTTGGAAAATCTGTAATCATCGGAAGGATACGCAATTCTGTTTATAAAACCCATTTCTGCAAAAACGTAATTCTTTTTTCTTGATAGGCAATCGTATAAAAGTTCTATATTATCTTGTATATAAAACTGACTCCCCCAAAAGATATTTACGGTTGAGTTGCTTTTATTCTCTTGTACATAACTACATTTGTTAAATAAAAACTTGTAATATCTTAATATGTTATCATACTCTTGCTCCCAAGCAGCTAATTTCACATTTTGATTTTTAAATAAATCCTCTATAAAATCATCATACTTAGGTAAATTTTCTTTTAAGTGATTTTTTATTAAAACATCAAGTTTTTTACTACATTGTTTTTGATTTTCGTTAGAGATTCTGTTTTCCTTTATAATCTTAATAATGTCGTTTGTTCGACTTTTATTATTAGAAAAAAGATTTGGTCCAAAACATATTTGTGGATAATTTTTATTCATATAACCACATATGTCATCATATATTACTTCATTTTGATTTATTATTGTCATCAATATATAATCAGGTTTTTTATTTTCAATCTCATCCGGTGTATATATGATATAATCTCCGAATTTGTCTCCACGCCTTGTTGGATTTTTATCTATAATTCCAAGAATGTTTTTATCTTTTATTCGATATTTTTTTATAAAATTTTCTAAAAACAAACTTGCACCCCAAAACATAATTTTTTTATTTTTTAGAGTTTTTAATTTGAAGTATAACTTTAATTCTTTAAAAATATTTATTTGTTGTGTTAAATTGTTTATATTGTTTTTTAATAAGTTTAAAAAACCGAAGCTTCTAACTAATGACAAATGATAACATTCAGATAAATCATTTATTGTTTGTCTTGTGACTAAAAGCTTTAAAATATCGCCAAGGCTTATTTTCGGGGCTGCAATGTGTTTTTTATTTTCTTTGCCAATACATAAATATGGAATATCTCCAATAATAGATGCCATTTTAGAGCTGCATTTTGTCGTCATATAATCAAAATAAAAATAGCACATATCTCTATCAAAACCCTCTTGATTAACACTCAGAGTATACCTGATAAAATCAAGAATGCCTTCAAGATATTCTTCATATCCCCATTCGTATAAATAATCTGTAAAACACTCTTCTTGTTTTGCGCTAACTCTGCCGTCAACACCTTTTATATACTCAACTGTTTGTCCATGAGGAGCTCTGAATAATAATTCAAAATAATAATACCAAGGTTTTGGCTGTGTGCATAAAATAAATTTTTTGGATATATTTATGGCATAATCACATCCACCGCCTGTAAATGACAGATAAAATGTATAAATAACTTTTGGCGCTATTTTATTTATAGCCTTTGCGATAGTATCCTGAGTTGTGCCACCCCCATTTATTTCTACGAAAGCGATTTTATCTTCTGATAAATCAATTTCTTGCTTTAGATATTCTAAAAGATTTTCCGCTCTCTCCATATTGCCCTCAAGAATATAATGCCTGATTTCTTGTTTGTTTATTAGATTTTCTTTTGCTGTTATTCTCTCGTTTTCGCTAAAAACTGTCTCTGTATCTTTTGCTCCCAAAAGCTCTCTCATTTTTTCCTTGTCAACGCCAAGTCTTTCTGAAAGAAAGGCTACAGATAATTTTGAAGAATATTCGCATAATGCCGCATTGACAATTTGGTCATAAGATTCTTCAAAAGGAACTCTCCAAGCAGCGCGCGAACCATATAAATACTTGGTTTTTATATCAAGTTTTTTCTCTTTTATTATTATATCCGCTGCAAGCTTTGGAATATACCCATCTCTTGCAACAAAATAAAGTGTTTTAAACCCTTCTTGTAACGATTGTTCAATAATAAAGTTTACATAATTGTACAAAAACATACCGGTATATGTAGCTCCAAGATCATACTTTTCAGTATTTTGTACGACATGTTTATTCAATCTTGCAAGCTTTGATGCACCAATAAGAAGTTGGGACTTTGTATCAGATTGATTTTTTGCAAGCCAATCTTGCTCATATTCCATAAGAGACGGATAGTTATATCTCTCTGCCTTAATACCCAACTTTTTTGCACTCTTAAAATCTGCTAACTCATTATCTCCTAAATGTTTCCAGTTCTTATAAGAAACATTTTCCTCTGCTTTTACTTTTTGATAAAGAGCTCCATTCCACTTTAGCGCACGATATTCGGAAGAAACATAAATTTTTATGTCTTCAAAAACCGAATCAAACTTGGTTAAAAATGAACGTATTGTCCCGCTTAAAAAATACATATCAGAAATCAGTACAACTCTTTCGCCTTCTTTAACCAAATCTTTTAGTTTGGAAATATTCTCCTCGACGGGCAAAATATTTTCTCGCTCCGTTTCTATTTCCAAATTTTGCAGATACTTAATTTTTTCAGGCTTTATTCCATAACGTTCTTGAATATATAGATAAATATCCTCAAATGTTATTTCGGGGTAACCTTTGGCTTTCTTTATACTTTCTCTTGCGTATTTTTCTGAATTTATCCTTATTTCAAAAAAATTTTCTCTAAATTCCTCGGGTAACTCCTCGTCTCCTGAAATTTTATCACGCATCAGCGCAAAAATACCCAAAGGAGTTGCACACCTGCGCGTTATCAGAGTGTCAAATACATCAAATGAATACAGCTTTTTCTTATTATCTTCCCTAAACAACTTAAATCTCTTCCTTACCAAAGAGTATACTATTAACCGAATGGCTAAGTCAAACCCAACAGAGGCGCGGTTTTTGCACTTTTTTATTACATTTCCGTAATTATTAAATCCGATTTTATATCATGACTCTCCGGAAAAACAGTATCCAGTACTAATAAACTTGGAATACATACAATTTTTTTACCGCAAAAAGTTTCCAAAAACCTGTCATAAAATCCACCGCCATAACCCAACCGGTATCCGTTTTTATCACAAGCGAGAGCGGGAAGGATTACCAAATCTATAATACTCTTAGAACACGCTTCTGACTTAGGTTCAAGTGTCTTAAAGCAAGATTTGCAAAGCTCGTCGCCTTCATTATAGGGACAACATAGCAATTGTTCTCCGTTTATTTTAGGCAAATAAAAATTTTTGGTTTTATCCTTAAGAAGCGAAAGTAAATTTACTTCGTTTGGAAGCGGGTAAAAAATCATTACATTTTTTGAATACTTATAGATTTGTGTTTTTTTAAGGTTCTCTACAAGCTTTGAGCTAAAAACACTTTTGTCAAAATTTTTATATTTTTTTCTAAGCTCTGCTTTACTCATTCTTTAAACCCTTAGTCAAAAAATCTGTCAAATCATAAACTTTATATTTCCCGAGTGAAAATAACTTCAGTGACGCTTCGCAGCCTGCACATGCAGTCAGCACAACTTTTGCACCGCTATCTATTATATTTGCACGCTTTTCTTTAAATAACTCGGAAAAAATCTTGTACTCTCCAATTTTTGTGATGCCGTTTAGCCCGCAGCATTTTTCATAATCTTGCATTTCAACATATTCAAGATTTTTGGTATTTTCTAAAATCCATCTTATATCATCAAAATTAGACAAATTACAAGGCTTGTGAAAAGTAACCTTTTGAGCTTTTTTAAGGGTCAGTTTTAATTCCTTTTCCCTTATATATTCATATACATTTTTTACTTCATAATCACTATTTACTGACCATTTTTTGTATGATTTTAATGTTTTTTCACAGCTGGCACAAGTTGTAACAATTTCTCGTATGCCGGTCGCTTGAAGCTTTTCAAAAAATTTGTTCATATAATCTTTGAAAGTCTCAAAATCACCTCTTACATAAAACGGGATTCCGCAACAATCAAAATCAGGAGTAATAACCTCTATATTGAGTGCGTTTAAAAGCTTTATAACAGAAGCATCTTCTCCTTTGCATCCTCCAAAATACACAACTTTCTTATCAAAATTCTTGCTCTTGTGTTTTTGCTTTAAAAACTTCAAAACCCTAACACCAAGCCCAAATACAAAAACTTTTTGAAACCGCGAAATAAGTTTTTCCAATTTGCTCATTTTAAAATATTCTGCTTTTGCAGATGCAACAATATCAACAACATCTATTCCGCTCGGACAGAATTTGGTACAAGCTCCGCACTTTAGACACAAATCCAAATAGCGATTGATAGTTTTGGACATTTTGAGCTTATTTTTAATCACTCCCCTAAGCATTATAAATTGCCCGCGAGAAACAGTGCAATCGTTACCGGTAATTTTGTATATTGGACAGACCGATTGACACAATCCGCATTTTGAACAGGAGTGAATTTGATTGTCAAAATCAGCTAAACTTTTCATAATATTATATTAAAGTGAACCTGATAA
Source organism: uncultured bacterium (assembly GCA_902782905.1). Taxonomy (GTDB): domain Bacteria; phylum Cyanobacteriota; class Vampirovibrionia; order Gastranaerophilales; family Gastranaerophilaceae; genus CAG-196. Next base: position 5,766 of record CACZPB010000206.1, on the reverse strand, counting down.
TAAGTAAAGGAAAGAACATTTTATACAAAAATATTCGGCAAAAGCTCTATATCAGGATGAGTTTCTTCAAGTTCATTCTTTAAAATCGGATAAATAATTTCATTGTTGTTATAAGCAGTCAATAGAATCCCGTCAGGCTGTATGTTTTCTAACTCATCAGGACTGTATATTTTATAATCCCCGCAATATTTTCCCCAGGATGCAACGTTTTTATCCACAATCCCCAGTATTCGCGGATTTTTATTTTTTTCCTCTTTTAACAAATTTTGCAGGAAAAAACTTGCTCCCCAAAATACTATTTTCTTATCTCCGATAATTTTGTTTATATAATCACAAGTTATGTAATCTTTGCTTAACTGCGATTTAAAATAATCATATTTTTCGGGTAAAATTTGCTTAAACTCTGCCCAAAAAGCATCTCTGTCTTTTTCATTACAAAGAGTAAGCTCCCACCGCACGTGATTCAAAAAAGCTTTTTGGAAGGCCTCTTTCAATTCTTCATACAAACCGCATTTCTTCAAAAACCCCTCTAACACGAGACAGGATTTTACAACATCAATTGCATATTTTGTTCTATAAGTTGCCATACTGCCGGTACAATTAAATCTATAGTTGATAAGCTCGTCATCAAAAACAAAAATTCTCTCAGCTGCGGCGATACAAGCATGCACAAATGCAATGTCTTCGCAAATATGAATATCCGGAAATTCTATGCCGTTATCAACAATCAAAGATTTTTTGTACAACTTGTTCCATGGAACGGGGGTTAATAGGCTAAATATTTCATCAGGAAAATCGCTCCTGTTAAAACATCGCTCAAGCGGAGTTTTGTCCAAATTTATCGGAGAATTTGGATTTCTGCTCTCTGTTACTTCTCCTTTATCATTAACTTTCCTGTACGAACACACAACCACATCAGCATTGTTTTTTTCTGCAAAATTATACATTTTCTCTAAAAGAACAGGCTCAAAATAATCGTCCGAATCCAAAAATTGTATATATTTTCCGCGCGCATATTTAAGCCCTAAATTTCTTGCCGCACCGGCTCCTTTGTGGTCTTGGTTTAGTATTACAAAGTTGTCTTTTTTTATTCTGTACTCATCAAGTATATCCAAAGAGCCGTCTATCGAACCGTCATCAACGCAAATAATTTCATACTCACCGAATGTTTGTGCAAAAATACTATCAAAGCACTCTCTTAAGTATGTTTTGCTGTTATATACCGGTATTATGATAGAGATTTTTGGCATTTTATAACTCTGATTTTTTACTGTTACGTTTCAAAACTTTTTTTTGATATTTTTCATCATACTGGAATTTGTACCCGTTAACAAAACTTTTTACAACTGCATTTGCAAAAGTACCTCTGGCTGTCCAATATGATGTGTGAGCAATGGCAAAAAATCTTTTACCCCAAACTCCGGAATTATCATAAATTACACCTGAAGGGTTCTCAATTTCCATTCCCAATCTTTTCTCTATTTCAGCTATTGTAATATTTCTACTGGTTGGAACACCGAGCGGATCTTCTCTGAAATTAACCGTAATCATAAAAATCCCATTTTCAAGAATGTATTTTATCATTAACTTGTGATAATAATTCGGTTCATAGCTCGAGTCTGTTATATCAGAGTAAAAAAGCACAAGAGGACTTGCAAAGTTTACTATACCGCGGAATTTACCCTCGGGCGCACAAGCCGCTTCTGTCATAATATCAAGCGTAAGATAGTTTTTCTTTAATTGTTCCCTATTTTGATTGCGGATAAGATGTCCCTCGCTTGATATTGTTCCCAGACCTGCGTAATCATATCCTAATGCCGATATACAAGTATCTTTTCGCGGATTGCTTCTTACAAAGTGCATCATATCACTATCTGCCCCGAGAGCCTCAAACATTTTTTCAAGATTGATATATCTAAGTTTGTTAAACATATACTGATAGGTAACAAAAGTTCCTGCCGAATAACCGTATAGTATAACATCATTGCCTGCATCAGCTTCTTTTTTAACTTTCATATTTAATTCATCAAGTATAGGCAGCATGTTGTGAGATTTTTGTACCCAAATCGCATCATGAAGATATTTTGCAATCAAATTTCGTGCAAAATAAGCTCCATAGGAGCTGATTGCTTTAGAAATATCAAGCTGACCTCTTACAAAATCCAAATCCTTCTTGCTCTTATCCCCCCAAAAAAATATTATTGGCTCATCATTGATATTCAAACCGCCCAGAGAAGCATAATATTTTTTTATTGCAGAATTTTTTTGAAATTTTCGCTTTAAAACAGGATGAAGTTTGTGAATTCCGTTTTCATACCAGCTTTTCATTTTTTCATCATTATTATTCGAGCCGTTTATATAAATAAAACTCAAATTATTAACCGCATATGCAGAATTCATAACTAATAGTGATAACAAAATAAGTATAATCTTTTTCATAAGAACAGTATATCATACTTTTATCAAAATCTGAAATATATGAAGGGATTGTAAGTATTGGCGGCAATTGCAGATGTCGACAGGAAAAATAATATTAGAAGCCAAATATTTACTGCAGCTTTTAAAAATTTATTTTGCACTTCAAGGATTCCCCTGAAAATCGGTACAGAACAAATAACGGCAGCAATAAATACTATAATTTCTATTCTATCCACATAATAAGGAAGTGTGTATAAGAATTTTTCTTGGTGCAAATGCAAGCCTCCAAACATGTTCATAACATATTGCCACGCGTAGGTTAAATCTTGAGCCCTAAAAATAACCCACCCAATAAGAAAGACCAAAATACAATAAACGTGCATTAAAAAATTAACAAACCAGTGGTGCTGCTTGCTCTCAAACTCTTTTATGTTCAATGCTTTTTCAATAATTATAAAAAATCCGTGCCAAACACCCCAAATGATAAATGTCCATTCAGCTCCATGCCAGATACCTGTGAGTAAAAATACTATTCCCAAATTTCTTAATGTTTTATATTTTCCTTCTCTGTTTCCGCCAAGAGGTATATAAACATACTGTTTGAACCAAGTGGATAAAGAGATATGCCATCTTCTCCAAAACTCGGTTATTGATTTTGAAATATACGGATAATTGAAATTTTCCATAAACCTGAATCCGAATATTAACCCCAAACCTATTGCCATATCGGAGTATCCTGAAAAATCAAAGTATATTTGGAAAGTATATGCAAATGAACCAATCCAGGCAATAAGATGCGAAAAATTGTGAGGATCTTGAACAAAAATTTTATCTGCTACAGCCCCAAGCGTGTTGGCAATTAACATTTTTTTTGAAAGTCCGACTATAAATCTTTTAACCCCCAAATTTACTTTATCAAAATTCACTTCTCTGGAGTCAATCTGTTCTTCTATATCGTGGTATTTTATAATCGGGCCGGCAATAAGTTGAGGAAAAAGACATATATAAAGAGCTAGTTTATATAAATTTTTCTGAACATTGCACTCTCCCCTATAGACATCAATGACATAAGAAAGAGCCTGAAAAGTATAGAAAGAAATTCCAATCGGCATAACAACGTCAAGCGCATGAATCTGCGCATGAAACAAGTCATTCAGATTTGAAATTATAAAGTTAAAGTATTTGAAATAAATCAAAAAACTTAAGTTCGCAATGATTGTAAAAATCAAATAAAAATTTTTGTGTATTTGATATTTGTCAATTAAAATCGCCCCGACATAATTTATTAAAATTGTTAAAAGCATTATTGCCAAATATTTCGGCTCACCCCAAGCATAGAAAATTATGCTTGCTGTTAATAATATCGGATTATGCAGCTCTTTCTTTGTAATAAGATAAAGCAAAAGCAAAATCGGTAAAAATACGTATATAAATGTCATTGAAGAAAACAGCATAATCTAATCCTTATCAAATATCTTATTAAGAGATAGAAGATTCGTATACGAAATACACAAAATCATAATATCAGGTTTATAATCTAAAATCTCTTTTTCATAGTATTTCATTATTTTGAATTCATCTTCCTCTTTAATGCCTTTAACACCATTCAATCTGATTTTTTTTACATTTTTAAATGTATAACCTATAAACTTCTCAAAATTTTCTATATTACTGGTTCCAATCAATAATACTCTGTAATCCGCACCTAAAGGGTAGTTCAACTCTGTTTTGTTCAAAAATTGCTTATAAATATTTTCTTCGAATAACATTCCAACATTTTTATGCTCGTACTGCCTATATTTATTTGAGTATATTTTTTGGCATAAGTTTTGCGGTAAAGCCAGCTGCATACAAAAATCACGATAAATGAAAAACTCGTTAAATACACTGTCTTCAAATCTTGCATGATAATTAAACTCGTCTGGCTGTAGCGTATTAATTTTCGGAAAATCGCTTTTTATATCTTGCATCAATTTCAAATAAGCAATATACGCCCCGTCATCCGTCCAATGATGCTCATTAGTATGATAAAGTCTGCGCTTTAAAGATATATCCTTAAACTCCTCGTATGGATAAATAATTTTGATTTTACCTTCTTTTTCAATATCTTTTATAAAGTTTAAAAAATCATTGTGCCAAATCTTTTCTTTTTTAAGTGACACTACTTTCTCTGCTAGTTTAGTTTCATATATATCACCCCTCATCGGAGTAATTAAAACATACAATTTTATTTTTTTATCTCTGCAATACGATAACAAATCATATAAACTTGCAAAATTTTCTTTAATCAATGCTATCTTTTTATGCGCAAATTCAGTACTTCTGTATATAGAATTTTGTTCTTTATCCAAAATATACTTGCCTACATGCCCATTTACACACATATAAATGTAATTATATATGCCTATAAATGTTCTTCTGCCGCAAAACCTGTCTCCAAACCAACTATCGAAATCTTTGCCGAAATGCTCATTTATATTATAACTATTATTAAAAAGCGGCTTCCACGTCGCAAAAGCTCGGTTTTCAAATATTGATTTTTTAGACATATCTATATGAGACATCGGAACAAATAAAAATAAGAAAAATAGCAAAAGAAAAATAACATCTGCTTTTGATTTACCTTGTATAAACAATTTTATCTTCTGCCACATCTTCCTATTTTCTCCGATTTAATCAGAATAAACAAACTCCTCAGAACCGTCATCATCTAAAATTAGAGCACAAAGGCGAGCCGTTTTATACTTCCCGCAGCCTAAATCTATACCTATTTTACCCTCATCTATATAAGGTTTGTCAAATTCTGTGTGCCCAAAAATGATTTTCTGCGGAAGATGATGACTTGAGTGAATAAATTTCCCTCTTATATATACCAAATCAACTTCATCCTGCTCCTCTAAAGGATAATCAGGATTGATTCCCGCATGCACAAAAAGGTATTTGTCCGTCAAATGATAAAACTTTAATGATTTAAAAAATTCTCCATGAACCCTAAAAATGTTTTCAAACCCGCCATAGCTCCTCACAGTTGCCGGCCCGCCATAGTTGTCAAACAAAAATTGATAATAATCATCACTCTTTGCATGCAATAGCGCATACTCATGTGAGCCAATCAAATAGATACACTCGTTATAATTGGACTGTTCAATAATTCTCTCAACAACTCCCCTCGAATCGGGCCCTCTATCTATATAATCACCCATAAAAACAAATATATCATCAGAATTTACACTAAGCTTTGATAACAAATTCTCAAGCTTTCCAAGCTCACCATGAATATCCGTAATCGCAATATACCTAGACATCTTTTACCCAATTGAAGAAGTTGGGTTCCACCCAACCTACTTT
>CACZPB010000205.1 GCA_902782905.1 uncultured bacterium | reverse complement strand
TTTCTTTCAGAGCGTCAGCTTCTTGTCGATTTACAAAAGAATTTAATGCGTAACTCATTTTTTCCTCTCTTACATATATAAAAACATAAATGTAAAGAAAATTGACAAAATGTTATATAATATGTATATATTTGTTACATAAGTTAACATTTTGTAGCATGGGGACGTTTTTTCAATAAAATAGGCACTTTTTGACATTTTATATTTTTAAATTTTTAAAAAATATGAGTTATATTATTTGTAATTTTATAAATTTTATTGTACAATAAAATTGCTATTTATATTTCGGCTAGTGTAAAATCTTAACAGGAAGGCTTTAACCGACCTGTTTTCTTTTTTTGGGGGGGGGGTAAATATATTGGGCTTGGCGTAGTGACTACTAGCTTTGCGTCATTGCGAGGGCGGGGGTAAATATATTGGGTTTGGCGTAGTGACTACTAGCTTAGCGCCATTGCGAGGGCGGGGTAAATGTATTGAGCTTGGCGTAGTAACTACTAGCTTAGCGTCATTAAGAGGGCGGTAGCCCGTGGCAATCCAGCTAATTATTAACTATTTCCATTAAATTGAATTAAAACTTCCGACATATACTTTTCTATCCCACTTTTAGAGAATTAAAAATTTTATAAACCTCAATATCATGGCAGTTGAAAGGACTGTCATGGCGACTCTTATTTATAAAAAAGAAAACATAAATACAATAATAAAATTGGCTCAACAAGGAGACGTAAAAGCTCTTGAGGAGTTAATCAGGCGCGTGCAAAAAAATGTATTTACTATGTTTAGCTATATGACAGAAAAGCGACAGGATGTAGCAGATTTGACCCAAGAAGCGCTTTTAAAAACAGCCGGATGCATAAATAGTTTAAAGGATACAAAGTGTTTCAAATCTTGGCTCAACCACATTGTTACAAATACATTTTATGATTACCTGAAAAAACATTCCAATGACGAGAAAGTAGATTTTGATAATGACAGGATTTTGGAAATAAAAGACAAATTGGAATGCGAACCTTTTGACCGATGTTTTTTTACTGAAATCGACAAACTTATAAAGTCTGCCCTTTTGGATTTGCCTGTCGCATTGAGAGTGGTAATTATTTTAAGAGAGTATGAAGGACTAAGTTACGAAGATATTGCTGAAATTACAAAAACCACTATTGGTACGGTAAAATCACGCATATCACGCGCCAGAGTCAAACTACAGAAACAGTTAAAGGAGTTTATATAATTATGGAAATCTCGTGTTCACAAATGGATGTTTTGATTCCTTTCTATGTAGAAGGCGATTTGACACCTATTTTACAGAAAAAAGTAGAAGAACATATGCTAAAATGCCCGACTTGCAGGGCAAAGTTTAATATACTGAATTCTATCCGCAAAGAAATCAATGATAGCTTGGAAGATAGCGGAGAGGAAACTTATAGCACAAAAGTGTCACCAAGCAGACAATATAGGGTTTTCAAAAACAATCTTTCCGCTTATGTAGACAATGAACTTCCGCAAGAGGAGAGTATAAAAATGAAAAAGTTTACTATTAATAATAAAAAAGCAAGAAAAGAACTTGAGGATGCTTACAATATCAGACGACTTATGAGCGAGTCTTTCAAAAAAACAAAGTCAGAGAGCAAGTCTGATTTTTCCAAAAGTGTGCTTAAAAAGCTGGACTTGTTGGAGCAAGATGCACAGATTTTCAATCCGGTGATAAAAGTCGCATTTGCGTTTGTAATGTGTGTCATCCTGATTACGGCAATTGTTGTCTACGTTTTATCTCTGGGTTAATTTCGGCGTTTTTTCCTAATCGTCACCAACAGAAAATTTTTTTGGTAAATCTTTTTCTAACTCTTTCATAAAGTTTGATATAGACATTCCAAAAGCATTTGACAATTTGAAAAGAGTTGTCAACTGCGGGTCTTTCACAGCGCGCTCAATGTCACTAATAACAGAAGACGGAATATCATATTCCGTGCCCAACATAAATTGGCTTTTTGTTCCTCGGAGGCGTTTTACAGTTTTTGCAATGGCTTGCATAACAATTTTCTTTTTTATCTCTTGCATACAAATATCTTGCATGATAATATCATTTTATCCTATCGCGTACGCGATAGGATAAAATACTGGACATTTGTCTAATAGGAATTCAGTTTTGGCTATTCTAGGATAGATACTTGGGTAGTCAGCAGAGTATCCAGATTATAGAGAAACTATTGAGCAATGTAGGACATTGCTTTCTGTTAAGGAATATAAAGTATGCTTGAAGAAAAAGAAAAAAACGCTAAAACAAAAAATAAAAATATAAAACTATATTCATTTGATATTTTTGACACGTTGGTAACCAGAAGAGTTGCCGAACCTATTGGAATTTTCACAATTGTTCAAGAAAAACTTAAAGAATTTGATCTTTCGGTTTTTCTAAAAAATAATTTTACTCAGATTCGTATTGGTGCTGAAGAATACGCTCACTCAAACTCTGCCTTTTTACATAAACACTGGGAAATAAGTATAAATGAAATATATACAGTAATACAAAATAATTATAATTTAACTAATGATATGGTTCAACTAATTAAAAATATAGAAATAAAAACAGAAATTGAAAACTTAGTTCCAATAAACAAAAACATAAATAAATTAAAGCAATTGTTAGAAGAAAAAAAAAGAGTTGTCTTAATTTCTGATATGTATTATTCATCTGAAGAATTGCGACTAATATTAAAAAGCGTAGATCCAATCTTTGCAAATCTAAAAATATATACATCGTCAGATAAATTATGTGCAAAGCATGAAGGAAAACTTTATGAAATTGTTAGAAATGAAGAACAAGTTAATTTTAACAATTGGATACATGTTGGAGACAACGAATGGGCTGATATAAAGAATGCAAAAAACAAAGGTATTAAAACAAAGCTATATAAAAGGAACGAATTAAAGTCGTATCAGCAATATTTATTAAATCAATCTAGGTTTGATGCTTTTAGTCAACTAAGTATTGGTGCAAGTAATTTATCAGTACTAAATATGCCTAATTATGTAAAAAAAACCAGATGTTTACAGCTTAGGATGTTCTTTTTCAGGTCCTATATTATATAGCTTTGTTGATTGGATTTTAGAGCAGGCTAACTCCAGAAAATTTAAAACAATATATTTTATTGCAAGAGATGGTTATATTCCTATGCTTATAGCAAATATTATCATACAGCAAAAAAATATATCAATTAAAACAAAATATTTATACGGTTCTCGGCTAGCTTGGAGAATTCCTAGTAAAAATAAATATTCTGAATATATAGAAACTTTGTTTGAAGAATATGGCAATAGATTAAGCGTAGAGTTTTTGTCATATAGATTAGGTATTCAAGAGACCATTTTATCAGAAATTCTTTGCATTAAAGATAAAAAAATGATTTTTAATAATCAACAAAGAATATTTTATAGGGATAAATTGTTAACAGATTTAAAAGCTAAAAAAAGTTTTTTGTCTGCAATTGAAGAAAAACGAGGTTTGTTGAAAGAATATTTTAAACAAGAAATTGATTTTTCAGAAAATAATATAGCATTTGTTGATTTACAAGGCACTGGAAGAACACAAGATTACATATCAAGTATCTTAAATGAAATATCGCCTTGCAAAATATACACAATGTATCATACTTGTGATTTTAGAATGAATCAAAATACAAAATCAGAAAAGATTGCATATTATGCGGGTTCAAGATACTTTTCATGGTGGATTGAACTATTAGGTAGAACAGCTGACGGACAAACTACAGGTTTTAAAAAAGTTGAAAATAAAATAATTCCAATCACAGAATTAGGGTATGATAAAAGGATATTGGATTGGGGCTTTAATGACTATTTAGCAGGAGTTATAGAGTATGCTAAAAATTTTTCTAATGCAGTTATCCTAAATGGTGTAGAGAACAAAATGAGTCTTAATATATATTTTCATTATTTTGATTATATTATAAATCATCTTGACATGCAGACGGCAAATGTATTAGGAAGTATTCCTTGGGCTACAATTGGTGATGAAAGTTTAAATCAAGAAGCGGCACCCAAAGCAACATTAAAAGATTGTATTTGTTTCCTTATAACAGGTAAATATACTTTTACAGATTTTCCATTTATTGTCTTCGCACGTTCCGGAAAAATATTTAAGTCAATATGCCGTTTTAATCAAAAATACGGAAGTTTAAGAAAATTTATTATTCACGTTGAGATAAATAGAAAAAGAAAGAGAGCGTATTTAAGAATATTAGGAATTAAATTTTCTTTTGCAAGAATGATTTGGAGAAAAAATATATGATGGAAAATGATTATATAAATATTGTTTTAACGGCTGATAATAATTATACAAAAGTAATTGGTATCGCAATGACCTCTATACTAGAAAATTTAGACAAAAATAAAATTGCAAGATTTTATATTTTTACATATAAATTTACTCAAGACGATTTTAAGCAAATAAATAAATTAAAAAACAAATATAACTGCAAAATTATGTTTATTGCAATGGAAAAACATATACATAATTTTGATTTTATAAATGAAAGTGATTTTAAAAATAAATGGATCTCAAAAGCATGCTACTTTAGACTTTTGATGTTTGACATTCTTCCAGATTATATCGAAAAGTGTTTTTTTGTTGATGGTGATATGATAATTGATTGTGATTTATCTCAAGTTATTCTTAATGAAGATAAAATTTTTTTGGCTGTTCCTGAAATTTATGCAATGCAGAATCGAGAGAAGGTTTTATCTCATTGCTACAAACTTCCTGAGTTTGAAAAATTTCAACAAAATCCTATTGAAAATTCATATTTTAATGCTGGGTTTTATCTTGTCAATTTAAAAAAAACCAGAAAGTTGAAAATTTATGAGCAAATCTTAGATTTATTACACAAATATCCAACTTTGCCATATTGTGATCAAGATTTATTAAATATGATTTTTGGTCAAAAATATCGTGAAAATATAGAATTCATTTCTCCAGAATATAATGTTTTCACATTAATAAACTATAGTGATGATTATAGCAATACGCCTTTTGGTTTGGATAAAATCAAATATGCATTTGAAAAACCTAAAATAATACACTATGCAGGTTTAGAAAAACCTTGGAACACCTGTAAAATTGTTCACCATGAAGAAAGATGGTGGGATTATTACAAAATATCACCTTGGGGAAAAGACTACGTTATTAAGAAATTAAGCATATGGTTTAAAAGTAAAAATGGTTTAAAAAAATTAATACAGTTAATTTTTTCTATAAAAAATGAAGATATTTGGAAAGTCATTACAATTCTAGGAATAAAAATAAAATTCAAAACTGAAAGACTTATTGAAAGAAATGATAAATGCAAAAATCCGCTTACATAAATTAAGCAAGCGGATTTTTGTATGTTTTGTATTTTACTTTTCAAACACAATCTCATCATCCTTCGTATCAATCTTGATGCAGTCGCCGTCGATGAATTTTTGGCTCAAGATTAGTTTAGAAAGCGGGTTCTCGACAAGTTGTCTGATTACACGTTTGAGCGGTCTTGCCCCGTATATCGGGTTAAATCCTCTGCGGGCAAGGACTTCTTTTGCATCTTCTGTAATTTCGCATGTCATATTATGGTCTTTCAAAAGCTTTCTTAAGTTCTCGATCTGAATATCAACTATAGAAGATAATTGATCCATTGTTAAGCCTTTAAAGAATATAGTTTCGTCAACTCTGTTTAAGAATTCAGGCTTAAATCTTTCTCTCATCACAGCGTTAACCTTTTCCTTTGTTTCTTCAAAATTAGAACCTGCATTATTGATAGAATCCTCAAGTATAATGTCGCTTCCGATATTTGAAGTCATAATAATAACAGTGTTTTTAAAATCAACAGTCCTTCCCTTAGAATCCGTTAATCTTCCGTCATCAAAGATTTGAAGCATTATATTGAATACATCAGGGTGAGCCTTTTCTATCTCATCAAAAAGCACTACAGAATACGGTTTACGTCTTACAGCTTCAGTCAATTGTCCGCCTTCTTCATATCCTACATACCCCGGAGGCGCACCAACAAGCCTTGCAACGTTATGTTTTTCCATATATTCTGACATATCAATTCTAACAATTGCATCTTCATCATTGAACAAGAACTCTGCCAAAGTTTTTGCAAGTTCTGTCTTACCAACGCCTGTAGGTCCTAAGAAAATAAATGTACCAATAGGACGTTTTGGATCTTTCAAGCCTGAACGAGCTCTGCGGATTGCATCAGAAACGGTATTAACAGCTTCTTCTTGACCGATAAGACGTTTGTGCAGTACATCTTCCATTCTCAAAAGTTTTTGCATTTCGCTCTCAACAAGTTTGTTTACAGGAATTCCCGTCCATTTTGAAACTATTGCAGCGATATCATCACCGTCGATTTCTTCCTTAAGAAGTCTGTTTTCGCTCTTTTCTTTGCCTTGAATTGATTGAAGCTTTTTCTCCAGCTCCATCAACTTGCCATACTTAAGTTCCGCAGCTGTTTGTAAATCAGTGTTACGTTCAGCTTCGGCAATCTGATTTTTAACCTTATCAATTTCTTCTTTTATTCCCGCTTCTCCGGTAATAGTATTTTTCTCAATTTCCCACTGGGCTTTAAGTTTATCAATTTTTCCTGCGAGTTCATCAATTTCGGAGGTTAATTTGTCAATCTTAGCAATGCTTTCAGGAGAAGTCTCTTTTTTCAAAGCCTCTCTCTCAATCTCCAATTGAATTTTTTGACGCAGCATTACATCAATTTCTTCCGGCATTGAATCGATTTCAATTCTCAAAGCGGAAGCTGCTTCATCAATCAAATCTATTGCTTTATCAGGCAAAAATCTGTCTGTAATATATCTGTCAGATAATTGCGCAGCTGCAATAAGTGCGCTATCCAGAATTCTTACTCCGTGGTGCACTTCATATTTACCTTTAAGTCCTCTTAATATTGATATTGTATCTTCAACCGAAGGTTCATCAACAAGCACCGGTTGAAAACGTCTTTCAAGAGCAGGGCCTTTTTCAATATACTTGCGGTACTCGTTAACCGTAGTTGCGCCGATTGTTCTGAGCTCGCCTCTTGCAAGCATCGGTTTAAGAAGATTCCCCGCATCCATAGAACCCTCGGTTGCACCTGCACCGACTACGGTATGAAGTTCATCAATAAACATAACAATTTCACCGTTTGACTCCTGAACTTCTTTTAATACCGCTTTTAATCTTTCTTCGAATTCGCCTCTAAATTTTGCGCCTGCTACGAGTGCGCCCAAATCAAGAGAGATAAGCTTTACTTCTTTTAAGCTTTCCGGCACATCGCCCCTTATAATTCTTTGAGCCAAACCTTCAACGATTGCCGTTTTACCGACCCCAGGTTCACCAATTAGCACTGGGTTATTTTTTGTTCTTCTGTTCAAGACTTGAATAATTCTTCTGACTTCTTCGTCACGCCCGATTACAGGGTCTAATTTACCCTTCCTTGCTCGTTCCGTAAGGTCGGTAGAATATTTTTCCAAAGCCTTCATGTTTTCTTCTGCGTTTTTACTATCCACTTTTTTATTACCTCTTATTTTCTTCATTGCATTAAGAATTGAGTTTGTATTCACACCGTATTTTTTGAGTAATGCACTAATATTTGCTCCGTCCAATTTTGTCATCGCAATCAAGATGCACTCAATTCCTACAAATTCGTCCTTTAAAGTTTCCGCTTCCTGCGTTGCAATTTCTAGAAGTGCATTTGTATCTCTTGACAAAAATACCTGCTGGCTCGCGACTCCGCCGGAAATTGTCGGATATTCTTTAATCTTTGCAACTATTTCATTAATAAAATTTTGCTTTAAAAGCTTTAATTCTTCTAAATAATCTTTTGCAATTCCCTTGTCCTCAATCATCGCCAAAACAATATGTTCAGGCTGAATTTCAGTATTTTTGTAAAAATCTTTTTTCGCACTTGCTGCAAATATTATTTCCTGAGAATAATTTGTAAATTTTTCAAAATTAATCATATTTCTAACTCCGTATCTTGCCACCGTGTTTTAAAAATATTGGCAGAGGGTAATTTATATTTACCCCTGTTTTTATTTTAATATTTTTTTGAAAAAATCAATAATTTTTAATGTTTAATTAATATTTTGCAAATATTATGTATAAAAAGGCGGGTTTGCAAAGCAAACCCGCCTTTATCAACTATCTTTTCTCCCAAAAATTATTTTTGTATATCTTTTGTTGACAAAGCAATTCTGTGTTCTTGCGGAGTAAATTTCTTGATAAGAACTTCTACTTCGTCACCAACTTTGTATAGATTGAACGGATTAACGTTTTCTTCTGACATTTCAGCGACAGGAAGAAGCGCTTCTACTCCAGGGAAAATATTGATGAAAGCACCGAATGTTGTAACTTTATTAACAGTACCTTTTACAACTTGTCCTTCTTCAAATTG
>CACZPB010000204.1 GCA_902782905.1 uncultured bacterium | reverse complement strand
CTTGTTTGGTTCAAGTTCATCATCTTCAATATAAATACACGCTCCCGCATCAAGCATAGCCTTTGCATTCAGTCTTTGATGATTGGCAGCTGCGTGAGGAAACGGAACAAGAATCGGTGCAACACCAGAAGCACAAATCTCTGAAATGCTAAGTGAGCCCGCTCTTGAAACGACAATATCACTTGCTTTTAAGACGGCAACCATATCGTCAAAATATGGTTTTATTACTAAGTTTTTATCTTGCTCCCAAAGCGGATAAAACATCCTCAAGTGTTCAATGACTTCATCATAATTTTTCTTTCCGGTTTGGAAAATAATTTGTAAATCTTTGTCTTGGGAAAGTTCTTTTATAAGCTCTATAACTGTATTATTTATTGATTTTGCACCTTGAGAGCCTCCCATTACGCAAAGCGTGAGCTTGTTTTGTATCCCCATTCGGGCAACGGCATCAGTTTTTGCCAATGTTTCAAACTGTTCTCTTATTGGATTTCCCGTGACAATTGAGTGTTTGTTCGGAATGTATTTTTTTGCCCTTTCAAAAGCAAGAGTCACATGTTTTGCTCTGCCGCAAAGTTTTCTTGTCACAAGCCCCGGCATTGCATCACAGTCGTGCATAACATAAGGAGTTTTTGTAATCCTGCATGCAAAAATCATTGGCGCAGAAACATAGCCCCCCGTTGCAAAAACGGCGCTCGGTTTGTATTTTTTTAGGTATCTTATTGAGTATAAAATCGCTTTAACAAGCTTGACTCCCCACCAAAATAATTTAGGACTGAGTTTTCTTGGCATTCCACTTATGCTCACGTGCAAAAATTTGTAGCCCTTTTTTGTCGCAAGCTCCATTTCCATATTGCGTTTGTTTCCGACATAAAAAACTTTTGCGCCGCCTTTTGTAAGCTCATCCGCTACTGCCAGCGCAGGATAAATGTGACCGCCGGTGCCGCCTCCGGTTACAAAATATACTTTGTTATATGTTTCTGACATTTCCAAACCTTACTCTTTTTACATTATCTTTTGAAATATTTAAAATTATACCAACCATCCAGAGTGAAACCATAACAGAAGAACCGCCATAACTTATGAATGGCATCGGAACGCCTGTTGCTGGTACAAAAGAGCTTGCAACCCACATATTCAAGAATCCTTGGAAGCAAATCGAAAAAGTTAAACCAAGAGCCAAGAGCTTTCCGTACATATCTTGGCATTTGTTTGCGATTACAAAACCTCTTTGTAAAATTGTCCAAAAGAGACACAATATCAACAAACATCCGATAAAACCGTGTTCTTCTCCAATTACGGCATAAATAAAGTCAGTATGCGCTTCAGGAAGCCAAGCGAGTTTTTGTTTTGAGCTTCCGTAACCTACACCATATAAACCGCCTGAAGCAAACGCAACAAGCGATTGAATTATATTGTACCCTGCTCCCAGCGGGTCAGCTTCCGGATGAAGCCAAGTCGTAATTCTTGAAGATTGATAGCCTTTCAACCCCTTTAATAACAGTAGTGGTATCATCATTGCGCCGCCTGTTAATATCAACTGAAAAGAACCTCCCGCGCAGAGATATATTGCGACGGAAGTTGCCATAAGTAGTATTACCATACTCAGGTTTGGCTGAATGAAAATTAGCGCAACCATAATTAATATAGGCAAGAATGCTGTTACAATCTTGTTATTGTCCATAATAACAGTATCTTTGCTAAAAACAGCCGCAAGCAGAAGCACAACAGCAGGTTTTGCAAATTCAGACGGCTGCAAGCTCATAGGGCCTATATTAATCCACCTTTGAGCACCATTAACGGTAACACCCGCAACTTTTACCAAAACAAGCATTGCTATTACAAAAAAGGTGAAAGGCAGAGTGTATGCTATAAGTTTTTTATAGTGAAAGTTTGACAAAAATCTTAAGCCGACAAACCCTACAATTACGCCCAAAATTTGCTGTAGCAAAAATCTTGCAGGGTTAAGCCCCATCTCGGCACATTTCGGTGCACTTGCAGAAAATATTGCCATTAAACCTATTACAACCAAAAATACTACCGCAATAAATAGCGGACGGTCAGATTGCATATTCTGAGGTGTAAGCTTTTCACTACTTTGATAGGACATATTCTTTGAAAACATCTCCTCTGTGTTCGTAACTCTTAAACATATCAAAACTTGCACATGCAGGTGACAACAATACTACATCAGGTTTTAGGCTGATTGCTTTATCAATTGCCTCCTCCATTGTACCTTCTTTAATTATATTATTAAATCCGTTTTTAACCAAATTTTCTTCAAATCTTTCAGTTGCTTCACCGATTAATAAAACAGTTTTGATGTGCTTATTAATAGAATTACACATTTCCGTTAAATCTGTATTTTTGTCTCTGCCTCCCAAAATAAGAGCGACATCAACATTATTAAAAGAATCTATTGCAACAATTGAAGCTTCCGGATTTGTTGCTTTTGAATCGTTGTAGAAAGTGATACCATCCATCTCTCTAACCTTTTCCAAACGATGTTCCGGAGCGCGGAAAGAAAGTATGCGCTCTTTTATATCTGCGCTTGGCATGCCGATTAGTTTAGCAATGGCAATACCACACATTATGTTTTGATAATTGTGATGTCCTAAAAGCGGGCATTCGTTGAGTTTAATAATTTCTTCGCCTTTATAATAAATTGCCTCATCTTTTATGTAACAATCCTTGTCATCGTCAAACATAACCACATTTTTGCATTCTTTTGAAAACTCTAAAAGCCTTTTATCGTTTGCGTTCAAAACTGCATACTCCGGAGCTTGTTCCCCCAGAAACAGTTTTGCTTTTGCTTTAAAATAATTTTCCAAGCCACCATGCCAATCAATGTGATCAGGTGTAAAGTTTGTCCAGCAAGCAATTTTTGCCTTAAACTTCTCTGTCATTTCTGCTTGAAACGAGCTGACTTCACAAACGAGAAAATCGTGTTTTTCAGAGATTAAACTACAGGGCGGAACGCCTATGTTTCCACAAGCAGGTGCAGAATAATTTTTACTCAAAATATGTGAAACAAGCGATGTTGTAGTTGTTTTACCGTTTGTGCCCGTAATCACAATAAACGGAATATTTGTATTTTGATATGCAAACTCTATTTCTGAAATTATTTTAGTATTCCTTGCATTCAATTTTTGAAACAATTCTGATTTTGGAGGAATTCCGGGGCTTGTAACCGCAAAACTTGCGCCATCTAAGAATTCATCACTATGACCTTCTGTTTCAATATGAACACCTTTTGAGCTTAGTTCTGATATTTTGCCTAAAAATTCTTCTTTGGGGGCTTTAGACTCTGTAATATAAACGTCATATCCCTTATTCAAGCCGAGTTCAGCGGCTGCAATACCGCTTTTTGACAAACCCAGCACTAACATTTTTTCTTTCATAAAATCTCTCCAATTAATATAATTCTACTCCAAAAAAATCATAAATTACATAATAAAAAGCCCCTTTCTTCAGAAAGGAGCTTTTCATAGAAATTATACTCAATTATTCGTAAATATAACCGTTTGTTAAGTCAATCTTGAGCGGTCCAAGAAGTCTTATATTAACGATTTGACCGTTTGTTGTTAATACTTTTTTGTTCTTGAACAACTTACTCCAGAATCCTTTAACTTCAGGGTCTAAAGTAGCAACACCGTATAACATAACAGCTTGGTCATTTGGAGTTACAAGAAGTTCGTTTTTGATAATAACTTCACCGTTTTGTTTGAATCTTTTTGCTCTTTGAACGTATTTTACCTGACCTTTAAGATCGCTGCCTTCTTGAACAAGAAGATATTTGTCTTTTGTAACAATGTTTTTCGGAACTTTTGCAGTATAGATATCACCAACGTTTGAAACTTGTGAACCTACTACTGTTTCCATCTTTATCGGGAATATTGCACCGGCAGGAATTACACCGATTGAACCTTGTACTCTTACATTATCTAAAACATAACCGTCAGCAGTTCTCTTTTGAAGTGTTTCTGCCAGTTTTGCATTTGGATTAAGTTTAGCTTCTTGCATCATCTTATATAAAAGTGCTGCAACTTCTGCTCTGTTCATTGGTCTGTTTGGTTCCAATTTTCCTTCATGTCCCGGAGCAACAACGTTTAAATCAAGAAGCTCTGCCTTTGCTGCTGAAACCAAGAACCAAGCAGGAAGTTGTGTATAATCTTCGTAGCTCTTTGAAACCAAATTTTGTGCTCTTTGTTCACTGATTTGAGAAGTTGTAATTGCATTAACTGCAATTGTAGTGGCTTCTGCTCTTGTTACAGGGTCATAAGGTCTAAAGTCTGTACCTCTGCCGTTTGGAATAAGGTCAAAGTATACGGCTTTTTGAATTATGTTATAGCCCCAAAAATCAGGCTCAATATCTGCATAGTCAATTGGTTGAGAAACTGTTGTATTCTCTTGTCCCAATGATTTAATTACCATAGAAGCAAATTCTGCTCTTGATACAGGGATGTCAGGTTTGTATGTTCCGTCAGGATAACCTACTAAAACCCCGATTTCTGTTAAAAACTTGATTGATTGGTAGCACCAGTGGCTTTCGTCCATATCAGTATAAAAAGCATTTGCAGGACTGCTAAAAGTGTAGAGCATGCAAAAAACAAGTAAACCTTTGATTAAATTTTTGAACATTAAGAGTCCTCCTTTTTCATATTTTTGCTTAACTTTATACTATATTAAATAAATCATGATTGCAATTTTTGTTTTTGAGATTTAACAAATCTACATAAATTAGCTATATATAGTCAATTTTCTGCAATTTTTTGTTTTAATAAATATAGGTGTGTAGTTATGCAAATTAAATTTGAAATCTCTCCGAGCTTTGGCAGAAGACTTAATCTTGCAGAAGAAGCTGAATATAGCGATATTCTCAAGAAGGGAAAAGAAAAAGCCTCAGGCTCTAAAAACGGCAAATCAATATTGATAGTGCCGTCAACTTCTCTGCCTAACAGCGCTTTTGAATCAACCGGAGTCGGTACGCTAAATCAAAGCGGAGAGTTTTTTGATTTTGCAAAAAAATACTGGGGAATAAATGAAGTGCAAATACTCCCGTCAGGGCAGTATCATGCGCATAACGGGCAATATCCTTTTTATTCCGGAACCACAATGGATTTGGGAAACCACCTGATTGATATAAAATCATTTGTTTCAAACGAAGATTTTCAGAAAATAGTTGAAGCCAACAAAATAAAAAACAGAGTAAATTTCTCCAATGTTGTTGATTTGGGTTCAAAACAAGAAGAAGTTTTAAAAAATTTGCACAAAAACATTACACCTGAGCTAAAAGCAGAGTTTGAGAGGTATAAGTTTGAGAATAATTCATGTCTTGAGCCAAAAGGCTTGTACAGAGCGCTAAGAGAAATTTATAGTGAGCATAATTATAACCGCTGGAATGAAATAGACAAAAATCTGTTTAATGAGGATATAGTAAATGAGGCGCAGAGGACGAAGAGAATAAATGAAATTTACGCACAAAAAGCGGAAACCATTGATTTTTATAAGTTTAAACAATTTTTAGCAGAAAAAAGTTTGAACAAGGCTCGAAAGAATTTGAACGAAAAAGGAATCAAACTCAATGGAGATATGGCTTGTGGTTTTTCATTTGATGAAGTTTGGTCACACCCCAAGGCTTTTTATAAAAACTCAACAATTGGTTGGGGAGCTCCTGCGCTTAATCTTGATTCAAAGGAAGCAGAGGCTCTTATCAGAGAAAAATCTAATTTTTATGCAAAGCGCTTTGACGGGATTCGTATTGATGCGGCTTGGACGTATGTTGCACCTACTGTGACGGATAACACAGGTGCAAAATTCAAAAAAGATTACGGCTCAAAATTTTTAGATATTATTGACGACGAGATTCGTAAAGTTCAAGGTGAAAAATTTGATAAAAACAATATTATGTTTGAATTCGCTGCAAGCAAAGAGGATTTCAACATATTTGAAAACAGCAGATTAAAACCATATATTGAAGATAGGCTAAAAATCTACACATCTGATTGGCTATCGAACGATTGGGGGAGTGCAGAAAACTTTAAAAGACGCGGATGGAGTCAGGATAGCTTTATTATTGGCGCATCAAACCATGACTCTGCCGAAATAAAGTATACAAAAGCTCAAGCAGAAACTTTGAGTGAAATATTAAATATTAAAAAAGAAAAACTCAAAAATCCTATAGAATTTTTAAAAGCCAAATTTGCAGAGCCTTTTGGGGCAAAAAACAATATGGTATTTTTTATGCAAGCGATAGGACTAGGGGGTAAATTTAAAGACAATCTAAACCAAGCTGAAAACTATGCCGCAAAAATTCCGGAGAATTATGAAGAATTTTATATGAAAAATCTTCAGGATGGAAAAGCTTTTAATCCTATGGATGCGCTTGAAAAACAATTCAAGGCACAAGGACTGGATAAAACAGAGCCCGAATTGTACAAAAAGATAGTTAAATATAAAAAAATCCTTGAACAAAAAGGGGGTAAGTCTTCTGTTTATATGAAAGCAGGCGCGGGAATTGTTTGCGCAGTGTTAATGATGTTTGGGTTGTATAAGTATTATTCTCAAAATCAACAAAATTGTCAGTCGTAAAATTCCCCACCCCGGCCCTCCCCGATTGGGGAGGGAGGCTGTTTTAATTTATTTTGTTCGTCCACCCAAACTCTTTCCAATAGCGGAGGAAGCTTAATGTTGCTGAGCTAAAGCGAAGCTTATAGCAGCGAGCGTGGAATTTTTCTATTTAACATTATTTGTGCTAATATGAGAGTAAATAAGGAGTGTAAAATGTTATTAGGCGTAAATATAGACCACGTTGCAACTTTAAGAAATGCTCGCGGGGGAAACGATCCAAACGTTATGGACGCAGTCAGAATTTGTAAAATATGTGAGGTTGCTTCAATTACAACGCATTTGAGGGAAGACAGAAGACACATAAAGGATGCTGATGTCGAGGCAATTAGGATGCTCCCGAGAGTTCGTCTGAATTTAGAGATGGCAATGACTGATGAAATGCAGGAAATTGCATTGAGACTCAGGCCTCATGCGGTTTGTATTGTGCCGGAAAAAAGACAGGAGCTTACAACTGAAGGCGGACTTGATGTTGCAGGACAACAGGAAAGGGCTATTGAATTTGTTAAACCGCTTCTTGAAAAGAATATTGAAGTCAGCTTTTTTATAGATCCCGCTATAGAACAGATTGCGGCGGTTGCAAAAACCGGTGCTCCATTTATAGAACTGCATACCGGCAGATATTCCGAGGTGTTCGGGACGGAAGGTGAAGAACAAGCTTTTCAAGATCTTAAAGGTGCAGCTATTTTTGCACAGAATTTCGGGTTAAAGGTTAATGCGGGGCATGGTTTAAATTACCAAAATGTTAAGAGAATGCACGAAATCCCTAACCTTACGGAACTTAATATCGGACACTCAATAATTGCACGTTCAATTTTTGTAGGCTTAGAAAGAGCCGTCAAAGAAATGAAAACACTTTGCGAAGGTTAGGAATAAAGTTGCTAAAACTACCAGAGTCGGCGTATTACCTGTCTGCTTGCAAACTTTACCATATCTCGCGCTCATCAGTCTAGGATTGAGGCGTAGATAGTTCTGCCCTATTGTCTATAGTTTTGCAAAATCTGTGAGTGTTTCATATTTAGTTTTCAGAATAGTTAAGAGGGCAAGACGGTTGTTTTTAACTCTTTCATCTTTGTCCATTACAAGAACGTCGTCAAAGAACTTCGTAACCGCAGGGTTTATTGAGATTAAATCACTCAAATATTTTGCGTAGTCACCGCTGAATTCTATGTTCTTAACCGCTTTGTATAATTCGGTTTCCGCCTGTTCGGAGAATAAAGTTTCATCAACAACAGAGTCGACTTCGTCTTTTATAATTCTTATTACTCTATTAGCGTTTTCTAAAAGTTTTTCATCATTAAGAGCTGAAACAGCTTTGACTCTTTGCAAGTAATCTGTCAGGTTTTTGCAAGGATTTATTCCTGCGCATGCCTCAAGCACATTCTTGCTGTATTCCGAGTTCAAGAAAATAATTAATCTTTGAACGAAAAATTCTTCTACATCTTCTTGAACATCCGCCTTAACTGGGAGCAATTCTATTGCATTTTTGATTATTTCAGACAAGTCCAATTTTAGTCCGTGTTCCAGAACCGTTTTAATAATACCAAGTGCTGCGCGTCTTACTCCGAGAGGGTCAGAAGAACCGGTTGGTTTTTTGCCTGCTGCGAAAACGGCACAAATTGTATCAATTTTATCTGCTATACCGACAACTTGTCCTTCTATACTATTAGCTGTTTCACTGTCTGCATTAAGCGGGAAGTAGTGTTCTTTGATACCTTCCTGAACTCCTTGTTCTTCGCCTGAAACACGAGCGTAATCAGCACCGATAAAGCCTTGCAGTTCAGTAAATTCAAATACTAAATTTGTTGCTAAATCTGCCTTACAAAGCTCTGCAGTTCTCTTTATTGAAGGTTTATTTACACCAAGAGCTGATGAAATTTTTTCAGAAAGTTTAATAATTCTTTGTGTTTTATCATAAACAGAGCCCATGCCTTTTTGGAAAGTCATG